>JAILIJ010000141.1 GCA_024695315.1 Bacteroidaceae bacterium | reverse complement strand
GACATCTCAGATCACAAGCGGAATTAAGAGCGATTTTGTTCAATCAAAATCGATACAAAATCACAATGAATTTCGAAGGTGATACGAAGGAGATACGAAGCGTTGCCGAAGGAGGTGGGGTAAAAAGTTACGCCCTTTTTCTCTCTATTTTTTCATAAAATATGATAAGTCCCTAAAAAAGTTAACATGAAAAACGATATGTACCAAAAAAAATTATACAAAATAAAATAACTTATTCCACAAAAAAGAAAAAAGCATGTTTTAATAATTTTAATTATCAAAACATGCCTTCAAAAAAACAGAAACAAAAAGTCATTACCTTTCTATTTCCTTAGCAAAATATATCTGAGTTGGGAAGTGATCAGAAAAACCATTCTGCCATACTCCACTTGCCGTAGTACGAAGAGGACCACCCTTAGTACGACCAGATTTTGACACTATGTAGTCAGGCATATAAACCTCATTCTTAAAAAACTTAAACGAACTGCGATCCTTTCCAACAAGACTTTTAGAGATGATAATCTGATCAAACAAATTCCACATACCATCCCAAAGTAAAGTACCCTGCCCTTTCTTACGAAGAGTCTCAAACCAAGGATTATATATGTCCGTATCAAGCTTAACATCCTTCATATTCTTCTTTGCCCCCAAAGCCTCAACAATAGATTTATCATCTGGGTCGTCGTTTAGGTCACCCATAATAACCACCTTCGTCTCAGGACTGGCATTCAAAACAGAATCCTTGAGGTTACGGACAATACGTCCCATAAACTCACGACTGTCACTTGCAGCACCACGAGAAGGCCAGTGATTGACAAGAAAGACAAACTTATCACCAAGGAGATTACCCTCTACGTAAAGAACACCTCGGGTAATATGTCCACCACTAAACTCCTGATACTCCTTTGTCACAGACACAAGTCTTGTCTTCTTGAAATCAGGATGGAACATCTTTGGATTATAGAGAGCAGCCACATCAATACCACGCTTATCATCACCCTCGAAATGAATATATCGCATACCCTTGGATGCAAGAGCAGGCTGACTGATAAGGTCGTCAAGCACACGACTATTCTCAACCTCCGACAAACCGATGAAAGCGGCACCTCCCTTAACACGGTCAGTACATAGCTCACTCAACACCCTCGACATATTAGCCAATTTGCCCTTATACTGAATCGTTCCCCAATGATAGCTGCCATTAGGCAAAAAATCATAATCATTCTTACCCTCATCGTGGATAGTATCAAATAGGTTCTCTTGATTATAAAATGCAACACCAGCATACACGGTTCGCTTTTCCTGACTTCCATTACTTTCTGTCAGTCCAGAAGTCAAAGCAATAGCGGCAATAAAAGCCACAAATGATAAAACGATCTTTCTCATATTTCCTTTTTTCTCCTTAATATCAATAGCCAATCATTTACTTGTTGATGGATAATCGAGCTGTATAATATAAGGTTCTTTTTAAGTTATCTTGACTCTAAAAAGTTAAATTATGTTGTATTTACAAGGGCAAATATCATATTTTTTTTTGAGATACAGCATAAGTTTTATTGCAAAAAGAAGAATTTCACAAAAATGTAAAAACAAACAGCGTTATTTTTATTATTTTTGTGTCGTGATATGCAAATAAATGACTAAAAAAAGAAAAAGATATTAAGTAAACAAATAACATTAAAAATTATGAGCAAAGGTGTAAAACTTATGGCTGCGGCTTTTTGTCTCTCAGCGGGAGCATATGCCCAAATCGTCAATAACGACACTTTGTCTGTGGAAGAATTCGACTTCTCACTCACAGAAGGTCAGATTGACGAAGATGCTGAAGCTGCAAGCACAATTACCACCGTGCAAAGTACTAAGGATCCATACCTTAACGAAGTAGGCTACACTTGGTCTGCTATGAGATTTAAGTATCGAGCTTTAGATAATGCATACGTAGGTAATTACATCAATGGCGTCAAGTTTAACAACGTGGAAAACGGACGCTTCAGTTTCTCTGGTATTACAGGCGGTCTGAACGATGCAACCCGAAACAAAACAGGTGCTACAAACCTGGACCAGAACGATTTTTCTTATTCTCCACTCGGAGGAGCTACAAACATTGACATCCACGCAAGCCACTATGCTGCGGGTAACAAGGCCGTACTGACTGGTACAAACAGAAACTATAAGGTACGCGCAAGCTACACTTATGCAAGCGGACTGCTCAGCAACGGATGGGCTTTCATGGGAAGTCTCGCATATAGATATGCTTCTGAAGGTGTGATTGAGGGAACATTCTACAATTCTTTCTCTTTCATGCTAGGAGCAGAAAAGATTTTCAACAAACAACACTCTCTGTCTTTTAACATTTGGGGTGCTCCAACTGAACGCGGACAGCAAGGAGCTGCAACAGAAGAGGCTTACGCACTTGCTAATAGCCACTACTACAACCCATATTGGGGTTACTATAATGGAGAAAAGCGAAACAGTAGAGTTGTTACAGAATTCTCTCCTTCTTTCCTCACTACCTGGACATGGAAGATGGATGAAGATACAAAACTCTCTACTTCGGCTGCTGTAACCTGGATGAACTATGCGTCAACAGCTCTTTCATACAACAACGCATATAACCCACGTCCTGACTACTACAAGAACATGCCTTCTTCGGCTTTCAACGTGTACTCAGACACATATAATAATGATGAGTGGTTAAGCGAAAATCCTGGAGTCCTCGACACATGGCAGACTCTATACGACCACTGGACTGGCAGCAAAGCCAATCGACAGGTACAATGGGATTTACTATATGCTCAAAATGAGGCTAATAACGCAACAGGCAAAAACGCTCTCTACTATCTCGAGAAGCGTCATAACAACCAATTAGCTTTCAACCTCAGCTCTATTCTCAACGGAAAACTTAACGACATCAGCACATACAATTTAGGCATAAACCTCAACTCTACAAAGGGTATGCACTACAAGACTATGGCTGACCTACTCGGAGCTACTACATTCTACGACTACGACAACTACTCACTCAACAAGTATGGCTCAAATAGTGTAGAATATCAAAACGACCTGGACAACCCTAACCGCTCAATCAGCAAGGGAGACAAGTTCGGTTACAACTACAATATCTATGTTACTAAGGCTAATGCTTTCGCACACAACGAGTGGAAGTTCAACGACTTTACAGTTCGCTACGGAGCTAATATCGAAGGTACATGGATGGAGCGCGAAGGACTCATGAGAAATGGTCGTGCTGCCAACTATTCTAAGGGAAAGAGCGGAGTGGCTAAGTTCCTCGGAGGAGGCGGTAAGATCCTCCTCGAAAAAAAGATTGCTACTTCTCGTCTCTACCTCGGCGGAGCAATACAAAGTCAAGCTCCACTCGCATACAACGCATTCACAGCACCACGTATTCAGAACAACTTTATCGATGGACTAAAGAATGAATGGTTCTGGAATGTGGAAGCTGGATACCAATGGTACTTCGGACCTGTAAGCGGTAAGATTGGCGGTTACTACACTAAGTTCAACGACAAGAGCCAGCAAACAGCATTCTACAACGATGATGCTTCTTACCTCACTTACCTTAGCATGACTGGCATCGAACAGGAATTCAAAGGACTTGAGGCTGCTATCACTATCAAACTAGCACGCAACCTCAAACTCAACCTCCTCGGTACTCTCTCAGACGCCAAGTACACAAACAATCCAAATGCTCAGCTCTCATACGAAGGCTCAAGCGCAGAGACTGTAGAGACTATCAACGCTTTCAAGAACCAAGTTACTGGAGCTAACAACCCTCTTCTTGTGTTCATGAAGAATGTGAAAATTGACTCTACACCACTTACAGCTGCTTCTATTGGTCTTTCTTACAATACTAATGGATGGTATTTCGATGCTAATCTCAACTACTACGACCGAGTATATATTGGAGCATCTAAATATCTACGTCTAAGCAACTCTACTGAAGGTGGTGTGAAAGGATATGCAAGCAACATTCAGGATATAAACGTAAATACTGGCGGCTACACTACTGCTTGGGACTACGCAAAGGCACAAGCTGAAGATGGACACGCTGCTTACGTATATGACGCCACAACAGGTGAAGTTCTCGATGGATATTCTCCAACACAGGAGAAATTCAAGGGAGGATTCATGCTCGACGCATCTATTGGTAAGAGCATCAATCTACGCGACGGCAAGCGCTTGAGCGTCAACCTACAAGTACAGAACATCACAAATAATACTGATATGCGTACTGGTGGATATGAGGAGAATCGTGCAGACCGCTCTTACGACTACATCTTCTCTAAGAACTCACACTACTACTACGCTAACGCTATCAACGCATTCCTCAACGTATCTCTAAAATTCTAAGGCAATGAAGAAAGTTATTTTTACGATATTTGCAGGAATGCTCACATTAGCATCTTGCATGAACGACTGGGACACAGAGCAGATTAGCAGCAGCCTATACTCCAACGACACAATCGGAGAACCTACTGTCACTATTGCTGAACTCAGAAAGAATTTCAATTCAGAAATATCTAATAGTTCATACAAACTGGTTACTACTGATGATGTCGTCGAAGGAGTTGTCGTAGCTAACGACATTTCTGGAAACATCTACCAGTACATATATATACAGCAGCTCAACGAAGACGGTACTCTTAATACAGACGAAGGTGGTATCGCTGTAGGTATAAAAGGTATGGGCGCACTATACACTCTCTATCCTGTTGGACAAAAGATACGTGTAGCACTCAAAGACCTTTACGTAGGCGGCTACGGACAGTCTCCACGTATCGGTATGCCATACATCAACACCAACGGAGCTATGCGAATGGGCCCTATGCCACTCGCCATGATGAAGGAACACATACGCATCGTAGGAGAGGCTGACCCAAGCATCGTCAAGGCACACGAAATTCAGGCAGCTGACCTCACAGATGATAACATCACACAACTTACTCCAATGTTGGTAGTAATGAATAATGCAGAAATTAGCGATGCCGGTTGGCCATACGCACACTGGGAAGTTGGTGGAGACGTGTTCTCTGAATACCACGACATCTCTATCGACGGAACAAAGGTTAAGCAACTTCTCTATACAAGTACAAGTTCACATTTTGCAGGAGACACAATTCAAGCTGGAAAGAAGACAATCTACGGACTTCTTAACCGATACTCATCAAGCTACCAACTTTCACTCCGCAGTATTGACGACATAATA
Source organism: Bacteroidaceae bacterium (assembly GCA_024695315.1). Taxonomy (GTDB): domain Bacteria; phylum Bacteroidota; class Bacteroidia; order Bacteroidales; family Bacteroidaceae; genus Minthosoma. Next base: position 2,324 of record JAILIJ010000141.1, on the reverse strand, counting down.
GAGAAATAAATATATATACATCTAAGAATTAAGAAATAAGATTTGATGATAGTGGACAATACACTTCATCTCTCTTTTTCCCACAAAAATAAAGAATATGAAAAAGATTTTTTCTATACTGCTCGCCGCAGCAACTATGATAGGAACTTTCACTTCTTGTGAAGATGTTCCAATGCCATACGACATCAATGACGGCACAACTACATTCGGTAAGAAACTTCCTTACAAGAATGCATCACTTTCTTCTTTCTCTATGTACGACACAAAGGGACTCGCTGCATGGAGCCAAGGTTCAAGCTACACTCAGGCTACAGGTTACCAGAAATGGGACGGATCTGATACTAAGTCTAACAAGGAAGTTGAGTCCTACCTCATCTCACCTGCACTCAACACTACTTGTGCAAGCGGAAAGGTGCGTTTCTATTTCGATAACACAATCCGTTACGAGAATAAGGTTACTGACTGGCAGAAATATCACAAGATATACATTTCTAAGGACTATAGCGGTAACTCTACTGAGTTCGATAAGGCTACATGGACAGAAATAGCTTTCACTCCTAAGGCTTCAACTACAAATGACTGGACTCTCTACACTTCTGGACAAATCGCTATTCCTGAGGAATTCGTAAACCACGACTCTGTATATATCGCTTTCTACTTCTATGCTCCAGCTGAAAATTCTACTACTTGGGAACTTGAAAACTTCCTTATCGAAGAAGGAGAAGCTGACAATACAAATACTGATGGCGATAAAACAGAAACAACAGCAGGTACAAAGGAAGCTCCTATAACTGTTGCAGAAGCTAAGACAAAGACTGGCGCTAAAGTTTATCTTACAGGTTATATTGTAGGCTATGTAGATGGTCAGAAACTTGAAGAAGGTGCTAAGTTCGAAGCAGCAACAGGTGAAGCTCAGACTGAACTTCTTCTTGCTGATGCTGCTGACTGCTCAGACGTAACACTTGTAATGCCTATCCAGCTCCCATCAGGAGATATCCGTACAAAACTTTCTCCTAATATTGCAGAGAACATCGGCAAAAAGGTTGTGCTCTACGGAACAGTTGAAAACTACTTCGGAACTCCAGGATTGAAGTCTACATCATGGGCACTCATCGACGGAACAGAAGTTGGTAAGGACCCTGAGGCTGAAGATGTACCACTTGGCGATGCTAAGGGAACTGGTACTGTAGAGGACCCATACAATGTAGCAGCTGCAATCAATATCGCTAAGGAACTCGGTTCAGGAAACACTTCAGAAAAAGAAGTCTACATCAAGGGTAAGGTTTCAAGAATCCAATCTATCGAAACTGAAAAGTATCAAAATGCAACATTCTTCATCTCTGAGGATGGTAGCCAAAACAACGAATTTGAGGCTTATCAGGTTTACGGACTCGGAAACCAGAAGATTACAGACGCTAACTATGTAAAGGTTGGTGACGAAGTAATTCTCTACGGTAAGATTACAAACTACATGGGTAACACATACGAGACTACTGGTAAGGGTACTGCATACATCTACTCCCTCAATGGTAAGACTGAAGGCGGAACAACTACTGGTGACGATGACAATAATGACAAGCCTTCAACTTCTGAGGGTGTAACTATTGACGGCACAACAGTCACTCTCACTAACTCTGCCGTAACTGCAGGCACAGAGAGCATAACTGTAGATCTCAATACACTCGGCTACACAAATCAGCAGGAAATTACAAATATAGATTTGTCTGATGGATCTAAGATTACTTTCGATAAGGGAACTAATAACAATGCTCCTAAGTTCTATGAAGCTACAAAGGGCATTCGCGTATATGGTAGCAATATCATTACTTTCGAAGGAAAAGCTCCTATCGCAAATATCGTAATTACTTGTGATGAATATAATGGAACAAAATATGTAGGTCAGACAACAGCAACTATCGAAGTTGACGGTAACAAGATGGTCTATACAAATGCAGGTTCTGGTACAACTCAACTCCGCGTACAGACAATCACAATCACTTATGCAGCTTCATCTGCAGCTAAGGCACGTCGATAAAATCATTAACAATATTACCATGAAAGGGCGGAACTAGCACGTTCCACCCTTTCTTATATTTCTACAGAAAATGACTATATTAAAATCCATTTCAAGCATCGTGCTTATTTCATGTATCTCGCTTACTACATTCACAAGCTGTGGAGACGATGACGATGAACATGAACCAACTGGCGTAAACAAGGAAAACGTTAATGCAAACATAGCTGGAAGCGACGCTACCGTAACACGCTACGAAATGCCGCATCTCAACTCTCAGTACGACTACATTTGCCACACTCTCGAAAAC
>JAILIJ010000053.1 GCA_024695315.1 Bacteroidaceae bacterium | reverse complement strand
TTGGACCACTTCATTTCATAATGTTCACAAAACACCCCTTCACGGATATTCCGAAACGAAGCTTCGTAACTCTGAAGCCCTTATAAATACAGCATTCTGTCAAAAATCTGCGAATTGCCAACAATGTGCGGATAATCCGTTACTTCACTTAAAAAGTAAGTAACAGGATACGCATAAAGGTGCATACCCCTTTACGCAGTTTTTCCGTGCTCCTATGTCGCCCGCTTTAGACATATCCTAAAACCTTATATTCCACTTGTGGTCAGATGACCACAAGTGACCTAATTCAATTAATAGCAGCATCTACAGATTCTACCGCCACACTTATCGCAAACGCCTTCGATTACAACCCCAAACTTGTCTAGTCGCAGATTATAACCTAGCTTAAAAGTAGCCTCACCGCAGTTACGACAAAAAGCATTATGCAGAAGCATATCCCTTACATCTTCTGGTATCTTCTTCCACTCTTTTATCGCTTCAATATCCGTGGTACCATATCCTATTTCAAATTCATCCTCTTCCATTTGCTGGCGGATGAATTTCTCTACTGTATATTCATCACAGCCATCCTTACGGAACCGCTCGGCCATCTCAGCATATTTTCCCTCGTATTTTTTCTTAGCCATGTAATCTCCTACTTATACCTCCAAATGCTGCCTGCTTCCGAATCCATCCTTCTTCAAATCAGAATCCAGATAGTCATAAGTTGTCGGCACCACCTTAATCAGGTTCATGGCCTGTGGCAACTTCTTCATAGCTTCCACCGGAATCTTCTTGTGTTCCATCAGCATCAGATACTCATCTGAAAAAGGCTCCACCATAACAGCCTCGCCCTGCACCTGCAAGCTCTTCAGCTGACCGAATCCACTATAAGGTTCAAAGATGGCAATGCCCACATTCTTATTGACCTTCAGTCCCTTAAACTTCAGTCCACCTTCGGAAAAAAAGTAAAAGCAACGCTTCACAAAGTTATATTCAATCGGTGTATTGCGCACCATATCAGCTGAAGCCGTCGCCAACGCGCAAGTATTATGCGCACTGATAAAGCTTTCAATTTTTTCTTTTAAAACAGCTGCCTCCATATGAACAGAGTCTTTGTCACGCTCTATCCAATGGGATGCCGCTAAGTCGTAGTCTGGTTGGTACATGATGTGTCACCCCTATCTCGCATCAACAAAATCCTTAAGATATGAAAATTGTTCCGCATTCAAAACACTTTTGCCCGATGTCTTAATAATTACTTCTATTCTTGTATCAAAATAATTATCCGGAACAGAATTTAAATATTTTCTTAAAGCATCCAATTCTGTAAATAAATAATTATTCTTGGTAGAAAACCATTTGCATAAAAAGTTACAATCTATTTTGCCCTGACATCCGGAACCACATTCAAGCACTATCTCCTCACCATTTGTTTTAATAAGGTTCATCTCATTACAGCGTGGAGACGTCACTTTAGTAAACTGAGGTAAGTCAACATAAACTATTAGCTGAATTATTTCAACAATGCTTTCCTTACTTAAATAGTTCTCATTTATTCCTTTCTTCAAGTCATACTGAACATCTAAGCTATAACCTTTGGTAACCATATGAGAGAGCCAGTGAAATCTCGAAACTTCCCCCATGTTGTTTATATTATGGTTTAAAATCACCCTAGAAACTCTGTAATTACTCATATCAAGTAAATCAGCAAGTCTCAGCAATATTTTTGTGTACTTCTCACTCCAATTCTGACTTTTTGCAGATGACTTTTTATAATAGATATCCGCAATGTTATATCCATGAGCTTCAGAAACCTCTGCAACGATTTCTCTTAATGCCTCATCGATAAACGATAATTCTTTACGGCTCCTTATCTCTCTCGCACTATCCTTAGCGTGATTAGAACGTACACGATTTTCATAAAACTCATCAACCTTAAGATAGTAGTCTTTAAGCAATTTTTTTACCGATTTATCAGACAAATTGTCATCGTCCAAACTTTTCCTTATATCGTTAATGAAGTTGGTATATATTTCGTCGCTCTCATAGCTATTATCTTGAATAGAATCCAAAAATGGAAACGTCACCATTGAGATA
>JAILIJ010000112.1 GCA_024695315.1 Bacteroidaceae bacterium | reverse complement strand
CTGTCCGGTGAAATTACTATCTTTGCCCATGATTATACTTTAATTTTGTGGTGAAAGCAAAGATAATCAAAAGGGCTGATACTTCATGTAAGTACCAGCCCTAAATTTGTTCTTTCAAAAAAGTTTTACCGGACAGCAATATAACGCTAAAAAACTTTCAGCGGACTTCTTGTTATAAAAAATCTTGTATTTAGAATTGGAAGTATATGAATGGTTGTACTTCGCTACTTTTTACTTGAATGACAATCCAGATGACAAATACTAGCGCCAAAGCGAGTATTGGTACTGGAAGGTATTCCATAGATTTTCTTGTGTTGCTCTGCCATCTTGAAGGTGCAAAATGTAACAGATATCCAAGAGCCATGAGGAGTGCGACTCCACCATATGAAGTTGCCCATTGCTGAAGTATGTTTATGTCGAACATGGTGAATATTTGAGTGAACACATCACTTGCGATTTGCATTGATGGTGCACGGAAGAGTACCCATGTGGCTGCAACAAGGTGGAAAGTTATAAATCCTGACAGTGGGAATAATAATGTGCGAATAGCCCAGTTTGGCTTTTCGGCATTCTTACCAAGGTATGTAAGTGGTGAGAGGGATTTACAGATTTCCTTCCATATTTTGTCGAGACATAGGAATATGCCATGTAGTCCTCCCCAAAGAATAAAGTTGAGGGAAGCCCCATGCCATAATCCTCCGAGTAGCATAGTAAGCAAAAGATTGATGTACTGGCGTACTTTACCCTTTCTGTTGCCACCAAGCGATATGTAGAGATAGTCTTTGAGCCAAGAAGAAAGGCTTATGTGCCATCTGCGCCAAAATTCGGTTATAGACTTACTCTTATATGGAGCATCGAAGTTCTTTGGAAATTCAAATCCAAGAAGAAGTGCTATACCGATTGCCATGTCGGAATAGCCAGAGAAGTCGCAATAAATCTGCAATGTGTATCCGTAGACGGCAAGAAGGTTTTCTACTCCGCTGTATAGGGTAGGCATGTCAAATACTCTTTCTACGAAATTCACACTTATATAGTCTGATATTACAGCTTTTTTGAATAGTCCTGCTATAATTAAGTATATACCGCTTCCTATCATTTGATTAGAAACGACGAGTTTGCGACGTATCTGTGGGATGAAGTCAGAGGCGCGTACAATAGGTCCTGCCACAAGTTGTGGAAAGAAACTAACATAAAACGCATAGTCAAGTATGTTATCAAGAGGTTTGATACGTCTTCTGTAGATGTCAATTATATAGGAAAGTGACTGGAATGTGAAGAAGCTGACTCCTACTGGTAGGAATATATCGAGGTCCTTCCATATAAGTGACATGTTAGGAATAAGTGAGCTGGCCTCACAAAACATGCTACCGAAGAAATTGGTGTATTTAAAATATCCCAATAGTCCTAAGTCTATGATAACGGAAAGTGCTACAAGCCATTTGGCTATACAGGCATAGTAATTCCTTTCATTATCTTTTTTAGCTCTTTCTTCTTCCTCTTTTACCTTGTTGATGTAATATCCAATGATGTAGTCGGATATGGTTACCAAAGCAAGAAGTCCGAAGTAAAAACCACTACTTTTGTAGTAGAAGTAGTAGGAGAATGCGGTGATAAAAAGAAGTCGAGCCGTTGTGGCCTTTTGCAAGAGTATATATACTAATGATACGCCGAGAAATAACCACAGGAAGAGTCCGGATGAAAAAATCATCGGTTTTTCTGGATCGTATTTAAGAATGTCTAAAAGACGAGTAATATCTATATCGAACACTTTTGTGTTGAATTAAAAAAGTTTTATAAAAATATGTTTATTGATTCTACTCTGGATGTAGCTTTTATCTTATTGGGCTATTCTTATCCAGTAGTCTTTGATGATAGCTTCGGCTAAGAGTTTTCCCATAATGTTGTATCCCTCTACCGTATAATGAATCTGATCTGTGTTCATGAGATTGGCGTCTTTCCAGTTTGTACATGCATAGAGTTCGCCACCTGCAATATTGTAGAGATCCCATGCAGTTATATGGTAAGTCTTTGCAAAATTCATTATATTTTTAGCTACTCGTGGAGTTGTCTCATTTCTAGAATGGCTATAAGTATATCTTCTGCGTCCTCTTTTGTTTCTGTAAGAACCAGAGCGTTGTCTCAGATATGAGCCTGGAGGTGTTGTCAGTATGAATCGAACTCCGGGACAAGCCTTTTCCAAACGAACGATCAGTCGCATGAGTTCTTGTGAGTGTTGGCTTTCATTATAGCTTGTAGAATGGCTTTCGTTTGTGCCGAAGCTAATGATTACGATGTTTGGCTTTTGATTAGCCACTCGAGTAATCATATCGTTGTCTGTAAAACGATTTGCTACGGCTCCATTAATGCCATAGTAAGACCAATGTAGGTTTGGTATGGAAGTTCTTAATGTTGCTTCGATGGAGTTTGGAAAAGCTTTCCCTTTTACATGTGAGTCTCCAATCTGCATGATCTTTATACCTTGAGAGTCGAGAGCATGAGCTAGGGCTGAGTCCAAGTATTCACCACCCACAAGAATATTTTTCTGCGTGTGTTTGAATGATGCTGGCAACTGGGTCCATTTTTGTGCATAGGAACAAAGACACGCAAGCGTCATCAGTATGGTAGTAAATAATTTATTTCCTCTTCTCATAATTCTCCTTTCCATTTATTAATACGTCATATAGAATTTTAGCAAGTTTTCGTCCACCGGCAAAATTGATGTGTGTGTAGTCAAGGTTTGCTTGCTTATGTGTCACCATTAGTGCCAAACTTCCGTCTCCACCCATAGCTTCATAAAGATTCCAAAATGCTACCTTATTGTCGGCAGCCATCTTGCGCTGGTAGGATATCAGTTCTCGAATGCCGGTCATGGTGTGCATATTACCTTGTACATCTTTTTCTTCTCTGTCTCCTACACCAATGATAAGAATACTTGCATTAGGGTAGTGTTTCTTTATGTTTTGGATAGCCGTTGACATACGTTGTGTGTAGAAACTGTAGTCTTTCTGCTTGTTGTTGGCAACATTTAGTCCAAAATGTAGAATGACTAAGTCGTATGGACGTACTTGTGCAAAGTCGGCAAGTGTTTTTTCTGGAATGTCACCGATATACCAACCATTGCTAGCTCGCATACTGAAGTTGTCAACAATAAGTCCATTGTTGCCTTCCAGTGCTACTCCGTAAAATCTTGAAGCATTACCTTTCTTAGCCATAAGGCTGAATCTTCCGATATTGCCTTTTAGAGTTTTATGAACAAGCCTGTGGTTTGACTGTTTGGCCATTTCCTGATGTACTTCGTGAGTTACGTTTATTGTATCATTAGGAATTTCGTTGCCAAGTGAGTCTACGCCTCCGTCTTTCACGACTTGTTCTGTGACATAGTGAACTACGTCGTGTGTTTCAAGAATTTCATTATTAGTATAAATATTCTTGAGTTCTTGTCCATTGATAGAAGCATAAAGTTCAAGTCCGTTGCCAGGTGTGAAATATACGGTTGCGACTTGCATTGTGTCAAGATGAGTACCGAAATTGCTACCTTTCATCTCTAGACTAGCTTCTGATGTAGGTATGAAATATCTTCCATTGATGCCTTGGAGTTCCTTTTTAAATTTTTTACTCTTTAGGTCATTGGCATTATGGTCTAACCATCCTTTGGATTTTGTCCATACAGTTTTGCGGAATCCGGATGTAATATTATAGATGTCGACAAATCCTACGCCTTTACCTCCAAATTTAGTTTGAAGATAGTCACGCAGGTTTTCAGTAAGAATATCACCTTCTATATATGAGTCGCCGTAATATGCGACGCGTATAGTTCTTTCATGTGAATGTGATAGAGCCTCATAGAATTTATCCATTTCGCGGCTGTCTCCTTCTGCAAAATCTTCA
>JAILIJ010000093.1 GCA_024695315.1 Bacteroidaceae bacterium | reverse complement strand
ATACCGTGGCAGGAAAGAGGTAAACGGAACGCAGATTCTCATTCCTGACGTTCCTAAGAAATCAGACAGTAGATATCAGAAATCGAAGAAGCACAAGCTCTTCTGCAAGCGTGCCGGCATAGAACCGACAATAGGACATCTTAAATCGGATTACTGTTTAGGCCGCAACTTTTACAAAGGTGTGGTCGGGGATTCTATAAACATATTGTTGGCTGCTGCCGCATATAACTTCAAAAGAGCGATGAAAGTTCTTTTGGCTTCGATTTTGGATACACTCAAAAAAATGATCGAGATGCTATTTTGTAACAGCATCTCGATGAAATATACTTTTTAAGGGACGACTACTTAGAAATTAATGTATGAAGAATATTTTTTTTTCGAAAAAATTGTTTTTTATTAATATATTACATACATTTGCGATGTAAAAAAATTAAGGGAAAATAAGTTGCTTGTTATGTACTATGTTACATCAAGAAAAATCCCTATACATAAAAACAAGTTTTAATTATTTATTGGTGTATACAATCAGCAAAGGGGTGATGACTGTGAAGTTAAGAACTCTTACGTTATGTGGCGCTTGGAGTCGTGGATGTTTTGAACGACTATTTTATTAAGCGTTCTGTTGTTTGTGAAAGTATCACAAGAATTATTAAGGTTCTTTGGATACGAATATTTTTGATATGTTCCTGAAAAAATGGGAATAAATTATGAGTTACTCATGTTGGCAAGTAAAAGTTTGTCAGCAGGAGTTTGATTTGTATTTATTTTCTTGCTCTTTAATATAAAAATCGGTTAATATTGAAAAAATATTCATAAAATATATTGAATTTAAGAAATAAATGTAACTTTGCCATCGCATAATATTTTATTATTGGGGTGATTAATATCAGTAAATAATTAAAACTTGAAGTTTATGAAAAGATTTCCTACATTTTTAATATGTGTCGGTGGCATATTTTCTGTTAACCTTATGGCCCAACCAGGAATGGACGGACAAGGTGGAGGCGGAGGCAATTCCTCTTCAGATCTTACGGCCCCTTATGGTGCTACTTACACATTATCAGATGGCTCTACAGTAACAAAGTCGGGCGAGACAATAACCAATTCTGGAAATGATTATAATGTTGTGCAGGTCTCAAACGGAACTCTCTATTTGACGAGTTGTACTCTTACGAAGACCGGAGATACTACAACTTCTGGTGGTGATGCGACAAGTTTCTACGGAACAAACTCATCAATTTTCGCCACCGGTTCAACTGCAAACATAATAATAAATAATTCTACAGTAAACTCCACGGCAGACGGAGCAAATGCCGTTTTTGCTTATAATGGAGGAACGATAACCGTTAATGGTATTACGATTGTTAATCAATCTTCGCGCTCCCGTGGCTTACATGCTACGTATGGAGGTTCGATTACGGCTTCGGATGTAGATATAACGACAAATTCGGAAACATCAAGTACCATAGCTACTGATCGTGGAGGTGGATATGTGTATGTTACTGGAGGTACGGCTACTGCCAAGGGTAATAAGAGTGCTGTGCTTTACTCTACGGGTACCGTGGAAGTAACAAATCTGACAGGTGTGTCTGAGGCTGGAGAAATAGGAGATGTGGAAGGCGACAACCATATTACGATGACCAACTGTACGATGACTAGCGGTTCATCTGAACGCGGACTTATGATGTTGCAGTCTGGTTCTGGAGATGCAGAAGGAAGTAATGCATATATAAATGCAATTAGTTCAACTCTAACGACGACAGATGCAGACGCTCCTTTGTGTGAAGTTCCAACATTAAATAATGGAACGTTGAACTTGACCGATTGTACGTTGAGCATTGCCAGTGGGGTTCTCATGTATGTAGATTATAACACCCAGTGGTCAACTTATGGAGGCACGGGAAACTTGAACCTCTATACAACGCAAGATACGTGGACATATACAGGAGCAGTCAAGGCTGATGCTTATAGTAATGTTAATGTATTGGTTGGAGAAAATGTTATTTGGCAAGGTTCTAACGATGCCGACAATACTGCTGTGACGGCAGATGTGACTGTGAATAATGGTGGTACATGGATTCTGACTTCAAATAGTTATGTGAATACCCTTGTCAATAACGGTACAATATATCTTAATGGTTATACTTTAACTTATGATAATTTGACAGGCAATACTCCGCTTAACGAGACAAGCGTGGAAGGCGTTCGTGCTGATGCTGCATATCGTGGTTCTGCGTATACGGTTAGTGGACAGCGTGTTAATAACGATTCAAAAGGTATTATCGTTCAGAAGGGTAAGAAATATGTTAACAATTAAAATCTAAATGTATGAAAAGAATAATTTTTACTTTGCTTTGTATCATGACGTGGTCTTTGGCTTCGGCTTATGACTATCCTTATATGGTATTTAAGACTTCTGACGGAACCTTAACGAGTGTTGCCGTGACGAGTTTGGAGATAACAATCTCAGGTACAAAACTCGTCGTTAAAAATGCTTCTGGAACCACCAGTTTTTCGTTATCTGATCTTAGCAAGATGTATTTTTCTACGGAGGCCAATTCTATAGAAGAAATAGAATCGCATGAAGAAAACGAGGTCGAAATATTTTCCGTTACAGGCGTTTCCTATGGCAAATATGTGAATGTGGTAGCTGCTAAAGAACGTTTGCCTAAGGGCGTATATGTGGTTAATTCAAATGGTAAAACATCAAAAATCTTGGTAAGATGAGAAAGTTGATTCTTTTTTTTGCGGGCATAGGCATGGCTACAACCATGTGTGCTCAGACTCTGAATGTAGTGGTCGGAAATGTGACTTATCAAGTTCCTGCAGCTCAGGCTGGAGAGATGATTTATACAGATGGTACCACATTGACGATTTTGAATAAGAGTATTGCCGTTACGGACATCACAAGGATGTATGTGGATGAATCGGACGTTACGGATAATAAAGTTACCGTTACTTATAGTGGAACCACAGCATCTGTGGCCGTAGCCGCAAATGTTATGCAATATGTGGATGCTGAGGTAAGTGGTGCACATGTATCTATAACTCAAAATACAGATCTTGACGACACAACAGGCGAGATAACTTATAATCTTACGGGTACATCTACTGACGGCGAATTCTATATGGCTGGCTCATATAAGTCCACAATTGAACTTGACGGCTTGACGCTTACGAATGTTAATCCTGTTTACTCTGGTGCAGCCGTTCATGTGCAGAATGGTAAACGCATAAATATAAAGGTTATTACAGGAACAGAAAATACTCTTACGGACGCTTCTACTGGTTCGCAGAAAGCATGTTTGTATGTCAAGGGACATGCCGAGTTTAAGCAATATGGCACGTTAAATATATATGGCACGTTAAAGCATGGTATTAAGACTGGTGAATATATGACAATCAAGAATGCCACCGTGAATGTGTTATCTTCTGTGGGGGATGGAGTGAGTTGTTCACAATATTTCCTCATGGAGAGTGGAACACTTAATCTTACGGGCATAGGCGATGATGGACTCCAATGTGATCTTGATGGAGATGCAAGTACGGGCGAAACTACCGATCATGATGATGAGGATTCCGGAAATATGTATGTGCAAGGTGGTACGATATCGGTCAAGACTACGGTTGCGGCCAATAAGAGTATAAAATGTGATGGTAGTATTACTATTGATGGTGGCGATATTAGCGTTACTAATACTGGTACAGGAACTTGGGACGATGACGACGCTGAGGTCAAGGGAGCTGCGTGCATGTCGAGCGATGGCAATATAACAATAAATGGTGGAACAGTTAGTCTATCATCTTCAGGAAATGGCGGTAAGGGACTTAAATGCGACTCCGTACTTACCATAAATGACGGAAGTCTTACGGTCGTTACGTCAGGAAAATGTTATGTTCAGCTTGGAGCAAATGGTAGCACATACGACGGAACGTATAGCGGTAATTTCGATAATCTTGATGGAGCATATTCTACCAAACCTAAGGGCATCAGAGCTGGTATAGATTCTGATGATAATAATGGAACTGCTGTTGGAGGACTTGTCATAAATGGTGGTACGATAGATGTAACATGCTCTGGTCAGCAAGATGGCTCAGAAGGTATAGAGAGTAAGAATACCATGACAATCAAAGGCGGAACAATAACTACGTACACGTATGATGATGGCATCAATTCTGCTTCTGATATGTATATCTCTGGTGGAACTATAACTTCTGTAGCAACAAATAACGATGGTATCGACTCAAATGGGGATCTGACAATAGCAGGCGGACGTGTTATTGCTTGCGGAGGATCAAGCCCAGAATGTGGACTTGATGCAGCTGAGAACTACGATCTGTACATTACTGGTGGAGAAGTTCTTGCCATAGCCGGTTCTGCCTTTACAGTTTCTACATCTTCTTCAGTTTCTTCACAACCTATAGTTTCTACTTCGGGTACAGCGACTGCTGGAAGCACAATAGCCCTTTATAATGGTTCTACCGAACTCGTATCGTTTACCGTACCTTCATCATATTCTAGCTCAGGTAATACAGGTGGTGGCAATATGGGTAATATGGGCGGCATGGGTAATATGGGTGGCTCAGGTAGCAGCTCAATCATAATATCTTGTGCGGGAATAACCTCAGGAAGCAGTTATACTTTGTCTAATAATGGCTCAAACACAAGCGTGACTGCGGGCTCATCAACAGGTGGTTCGACGGATAGACCTGGAGGCGATGGCAATACTACTGGCAATCAGGATGGTTTTAATAATAATGGAAATCCAAACAATAGGGGCGGAGGACCAGGTATGTAAGTATGAATAGCGGGAAGTAAAATTCCAAATGTAGAAGTGCGTTAACAAAAAAGGTTGACGCACTTCTTTTTTAATATTTTACTACTGATTTTTGCGCAAAAAAATGATTATTTTCAAAAAGTTTCGTTTAATAATAATATAAAAAGAGAAAAAATGCTTGTTTATTTTGCTTTTTATGTATATTTGCAGCAAAATTAAAAACTGAGCAGTTTAGTAAGGGAAAAGCTGTAGTATCAAAAAGAATTGATAAAGGTAGATCGCTGTAGAAAATAAATTCTGTGGCGAATAATGATACAAAAAAGAAAAAGATTGTTGAGGCTTTCACTTGACTGTAATGTTTGAATTGAATAGAATGTTTTACCCGCGTACCTTTAACTGTAAAATTGCAGAAATGCAACGATAGTGAGGTGCTAAATAAATAATTGTACTTAAACTTAAAAAAATGAGAAATTTATTTGTTGCGTTATCTATGTGCATGGGATTGTGCGCATGGGGACATGATTTTGAGGTTAATGGAGTATGCTATAATGTAACTTCAAAAACTGCAAAGACTGTATGTGTTACATATCCTTTTGGAATGGAAAATTCTAAAACTAAATATAAGGGTAATGTAGTAATTCCAGATAGCGTTGTATATGGCAAGAATAAGTATGCTGTAACAGCAGTAGGTGACTCAGCTTTTTTCAATTGTGAATCTTTGAAAAGTGTAACTTTCTGTGACGATATAAGAACTATTGGAAAGTCAGCATTCGAGTCTTGTAAGGTTTTGGCTAATGTTACCCTGCCAGAAGCTTTGACAACAATCTCATCTCACGCTTTTGAAAATTGCTTGAACTTTACAAAGATTTTCATTCCTGCAAACGTTAGAAAAATCGAGACTCTCGCTTTCGGATATCTTTCAAATGTAGAGAAAATCTCTGTTGACGAGAATAATATCTATTATAACAGCAAGAATAATTGTAACGCTATTATCGAGACATCTTCACGTTCTCTCGTATGTGGCTGTATGAATACCGTTATTCCTGCAAATATCAAGACTATTAAGGAACATGCTTTTAACCTCTGTACTGGTTTGAAGGAGGTTACACTTCCTGAGGGTCTTAGAAATATTGGTACTCAGGCTTTCTGGGGAGCATCAAACTTGACAAAGTTGACAATCCCAAGCACTGTAACTGAAATCGGTATTCAGGCTTTCACAAATGGTCCTAAGTATATTGAGGTAGCTGAGGATAATTCAGTTTTTGATAGCCGTGAGAATTGTAACGCTATTATTGAAACTGCTACAAACACACTTGTTTTTGGAGTTAAATATTCAACAATTCCTTCAACAATAACAAGCATTGGAGATTTCGCCTTCTACAACTGTGACCTTGGACGTTCTTTGGTTCTCCCAGAGGGTATTGAAAGCATAGGCGAGCGTGCATTCTGTTATGCAAATGTTACTCACCTCACTATCCCTAGCACAGTAAACAATATTGGCTATGGCGCTTTGTCAACTATGGCTGAGACTCATGTTTATTCTTTCATTGAGGCCCCAATGGAGTTAGATGGTATTTGGAATATTTCTGAGGAGGATACACTTCATGTGTCAAAGAACATGACTTCAGTGTATAAGGCAGTTAATGGATGGAATTGCTTCACAATCCTTGACGATCTTGATGAAATTCCAGCAGCTATTAGTGGCGTCGCAGCTTCTAAGAAGTCTGATGAAGCAATCTATACTATCGATGGACGTCGTGTTGATTCTGATAATTTGAAGAGTGGTGTATATATCAAGGCTGGTAAGAAGTTCTTGGTAAAATAAATGATAAAAATTATTAAATAAGTGAGGGTGTCTGAATAAGGCACCCTTTTTTTGTTTACAAATTTTCCGTTTCTTATAAAAATGATTGAAGCAAAAACGAAATGTACAAACTGTTTGAGCACCGCTCAAACACTGCTCAAACACTGCTCAAACGCTGATTAAGACACTTTTAGTTGTAAACTGTGATGAGGCTTTTAATGCTGGATAATTCTTTTATTCGTGCGCAATTTTTTTTGTAAAGTTCAGCAGGAATAGTTATATTATTCAGAAGAAATTTTCCGAATCATTCAATGGTACGGTCGTATCATTGAATGGTATGACTGTATCATTGAGTGGTACGACCGTACCATTGAATGATTTTAAGAATTATTTCGCAAAAGGCCAAGAATTGCCCAGTAGGAATAAAGATTTTTTTCTGCTTTATTGAATAAAATGTTCAGCATGAAGGTGCGCTAAAGAGACAAAGTTTTTAACGAACATAATGCCATAAAGTAAACTTCAGAAACTTTGCTTCTGTTAAATGCCAAATTTACAACCAATTAAAATTTATTGTACCTACGTTAATATAAAATGGTAAATGATGGAACTAGTTTTCATGAAAGTTATTCGACTTCAATTTTCTTTTTTCAATGAAGAAAAAGTCACAATCTCTTGTTTATATGAATAAAATTTTAGATTTTTGTGAAAAATCTGTGCAAGGGCGATTAGCTTGAGTGAAATATTAAAAAATGTCATTTGTGAAATGGTGGCCATGAAAAGTATTTTACGCACATGTGTATTTACAACCTTTTAGTATTAATTTAGTCAACAAAAATGTTATGAGTAAAGTAAACGAAATTTTTAAGTGTAAGGAATGTGGTCTCATGGTGGAGGTCGTTCTTGAGGGAACTTGCACACCTGAGTGCTGTGGTAAGCCTATGCAGCAAGTAAAGGAAAACACAACTGATGGAGCTAAGGAAAAGCATGTTCCTGTTGTTGAGAAAACGGCTGATGGTTATTGTGTAACTGTTGGTTCTGTAGAACATCCGATGACTGAGGAACATTATATACAATGGATTGAACTTGTTACTGAGGATGGTGTATTGCGCAAATGTCTTACTCCTCAGGATAAGCCTCAGGCTTTCTTCAAGACTGATTCTAAGGTTCTCTATGCTCGCGAATATTGTAATCTTCACGGTCTCTGGCGTTCATAATTTTAGGGGACTAATATGATAAAAAAGATCCTCCGGCACATCTTTTGTTGTGCTGGAGGATTTTTTATTTATGTTGTATGTTTCTGCATTTTGAGGTTTTACGGCAATTCTGTTGTATGCTTTTTTTAACATTTCCTCTTAGTCGTAAAAACTTTTATTATCCTGCGTATTCTTATTTCTTAAACTTTTCAATTTCCTCGTATGGAATGGTGAAGCTTATTAGACCTGCCGCATAGCATGCAATTTCGTATTGCTGATAGAGGAAACCTACACCGTCTTCCTCTAGGAATAGTCCCTGAGATGGTAACGGAATGTTTGTAGGATCTTCGAGTGCAAGATACGAATCAAGTTCATCGTCTGACATCTTTGTTTCACCATTTTCTGCAAAGTATTCTTTGATATATTTGCGCAGTAGCGGTTGCATATCGGACAATTTAGACTCGTCAATCTCATACTTTATTCTCTCGCCTGTTTCACGGTCAAACGAAGAAATATAGATTTGATAACTTCCGTGAGCTCCACCCAAATATGTTTCCTTTTGAGTAGTGATGTTGACGAATTCATCATTCTTATCGCTTATGAAGATCTCTGCTCCGAGTGAACTTGGTGGAACATCTTCTATAAATTCACGGCTTTCCTTTGTGCTGTTAATAAGATCTTTCTTTGCACTATTGACGGTATATTCTACCATTTTTTCTCCATCTGTTCTGTCTCCCTTGTAAGGACGATAGATTAAATTGCCGTTGTCATCGTATTCAAAACTTGTACATTCATCGAGACATGTGCCGATATATTCACGAAGAGAATCAGCGAGTGCGCCTTCTGCCGTAGGCCATTCTATCGAAATGGCTACCATGTGCGTATTTGACGTATCTTCCTTTTCTATGCATGTTACAGGAATGGTGTCATTTTGTGAATTTGATTTGTTTGTCTGATTGCCGCATGCAGCAAGTGACAGAGCTGTACATAAAAGAACTGATAATTTTTTCATTACGTTTAATATTTAAGTATTAACGAGAGCAAAGTTACGGAAAAAATATGTTAGTACAAAAAAGTTGTCAATTCTTGTTTATTTCCAGAATCTACGAGTCCATTCTATGCCACAAAATTCAACGTTATGCAGTCCACTCATGTCCGCATACTTATTTCTTGTCACCTCCTTAGGCCATCCGTTAAAGAACATGTGTGCTTCATAGAATTCTCCTGCGTTGACATCAGATGTGACGGTCTCCTCAAGTTTATTCTTAGTATCTTTGTTGTCACTGATTAAGTTTGAGAATACTCCTAAGACACCTTTGAATGCATTCTTTTCTACTTTAACATCTGAAGAGTATTGTATGAAATAGTCTCCTTCGTAATTTCCCTCATCCCCTTCTTCTACATCCTCATAGCTGGCAAATGT
Organism: Bacteroidaceae bacterium; assembly: GCA_024695315.1. Taxonomy (GTDB): domain Bacteria; phylum Bacteroidota; class Bacteroidia; order Bacteroidales; family Bacteroidaceae; genus Minthosoma. Next base: position 7,554 of record JAILIJ010000093.1, on the reverse strand, counting down.
GCGTAATGTAGTAGGGTAGTTCGTTGAGTCTTCTGTTTCTGTAAAGCCTAATTCCAACGCCCTGCCATGAAACAGGAATAGATTCTGTACTTCAGGAATTCTTGAAAGCACGCCGGCTGAAGTTGACATGGCAAATTCCATTGTGCTCTGAAGTTTGTCAAGGGAAATAGACTCGTCTTCGCTGTCAAATTTATTTTTCTGCTTTAATATCTTATCTAACATTTTTGTGAGTTCCTTGCCAATAGCCTTCCAGTTGTCCAAATGCAAGTCACCTCCCATTTCGTCTGTGGTGAAAATAGGATGTTTCTTTTTCAAAACTTCCCATGTATATGTTGTGAAAGCATCTGCTCCTTTAGTGTCTTTTGAACCATTCTCCAGGTTTAGCGGGATCATCTCAAACTTGTAACTTGATGCTGTTGAGTCTATGACTACAAAATCAAACTCTTTGGTGTAGAAATTTGTTATGGTGGTGTCGTTGCCCATAACTCTGTATTTTCCACAAGTGGCAACGTATCTCATGGTGTCATTTTTTGAAAAATATCCGACGATATTAACTTCTTTTTCTTCTTGTTGCTCTTGTGCTATGCAACAAGATGCGCAGCCTAGCATAAGTGCAATGGCGAATGTAATTTTGTTCATATTTATTTATATAGTGTTGTTTAGCGGGTGCAAAAATAACGAAAATATAATTATATATAACCTTTTAGTTCTAAAAAAGAATTTATCACTTGAAAATAACTTGTAAAAGTGTTCGTTTGTCCTATTTTTTGTGTCTATAGGTTGACTAAAGGGAAAATGGAATAGTTTTGTGGTTGTATAGTACACCCCTAATGTGAAATATTATACTACCTTTGCTGATGAAATATGAACGGCACCTTTCTTGTTGTCGTTCACATGTTTGTATACACATAACAAATCATTTACATTACTAAAACATCATTTAATAATTCAATGGAAAAATCAAAAGTGAAGCCAGCTGACGGAAAACTCGGCATTATGGTGGTCGGTTTGGGAGCTGTGACTTCTACGTTCATGACTGGTGTGCTTATGGCACGCAAAGGGCTTGCAAAGCCTGTTGGTTCTATGACTCAGTATGATAAGATACGTGTTGGTAAGGGTAACGACAAGAAATATTTGTCTTATTACGATATTGTTCCTCTTGCTAAACTCGATGATATAGTGTTTGGAGCATGGGATGTTTACCCAGCAAATGCCTACCAGAGTGCTATGTATGCTGAGGTTCTTAAAGAAAAGGATATCAACCCAGTTAAGGATGAGTTGAGTAAGATTGTGCCTTTTAAGGCTGCTTTTGATAAGAACTATGCTAAGCGTCTAGACGGTGACAACGTAAAGTCATGTGCTACTCGTTGGGACATGGTGGAGGAGCTTCGCGCTGACATCAAGAAATTTAAGGCTGACAATGGTCTCGACCGTGTTGTAGTTGCTTGGGCAGCTTCTACAGAGATTTATGTGGAGCCAAACTTAAAGGTTCACGATACATTAGCACACCTCGAGGAGGCTATGAAGGCAAATGATACTGTCAACATTGCGCCTTCTATGTGTTATGCTTATGCTGCTTTGGCAGAGGGATGTCCTTTCATCATGGGTGCACCAAACACGACTGTTGATATTCCTGCTATGTGGGAGATGTCTGAAAAACTCAATGTGCCTATCGCTGGTAAGGACTTCAAGACAGGACAGACTCTTGTAAAGTCTGGTTTCGCTCCTATCATCGGAACACGTTGTCTCGGACTTGCTGGATGGTTCTCTACTAACATTCTTGGCAACCGTGATGGTCTTGTACTTGATGAACCAGCTAACTTCCACACAAAGGAGGTCAGCAAGCTTTCTACTCTCGAGTCTATTCTTCAGGCAGACAAGCAGCCTGATCTTTATACAGACTACTACCACAAGGTACGTATCAACTACTACCCACCACGCAACGATAATAAGGAGGGCTGGGATAATATTGACATCTTTGGTTGGATGGGTTACCCTATGCAGATCAAGATCAATTTCCTTTGTCGTGACTCTATCCTTGCTGCTCCATTACTTCTCGACCTGTGTCTGCTTTCTGACTTGGCAGCACGTGCTGGCAAGGGTGGCATCCAGCGTTTCCTCTCATTCTTCCTCAAGGCTCCTATGCATGACTACACAAAGAACGAGGAACCTGTCAACCATCTCTTCCAACAGTACACTATGTTGAAGAATGCTATTCGTGAGATGGGCGGTTATGAGGCTGATGAAGAGATTGACTAAAATTTGCTTTTGTCTGCTATCATAATATGACTTTATATATTTCAGCACTGGACTTTCGGGTCTGGTGCTGTTTTTATTTTGCTGTTGTACGGTTATGGGGTTATGCCGTTTTTGGGAAAATTAGAAAATCATTGCGTTTAGAATTATAATTTTGACGATTGTTGTTTGCGATAATTACTTGGACTCATGCCTATGTGCTGTGAGAATATATGAATGAAATGTGGTAGGTCATCATACCCTACATTACAGCCAATCTGCGAAATTTGCATATCTGTATCTCTAAGCATGCCACATGCCGTTGTGATTCGAAAGTCAGTAAGAAATTGATTGAAGGTGATGCCCTTTTGTTGCTTGAACCAAGTACAGAAGGCAGATCGATTCATACCTACTTCTCGAGCTACCTCTTCTAATTTTACCTTATGGCGAAAACGTTTCATCACAAATGTACTTACCATTTGTAAGCGAAATACGTTACGTTCTATATATTTTGGACGACCAATTTCCATTTTTTCCGTAGCTTTGAATATTATAGGTAGTAACTGTAATGCAGCTCCCACACGTTCAAGATTATTCATGCTGCTCATGGCTTCCAGTCTACGACGTAATTGATGTTTGGATTGTCCCTGAAATTGTTGGGCTGCCACAGGGAGTTCAACTCCTTCCATTGCTGTTTGCATTTCAGGAAATAATTTAAGGCATTGTGATAGAAAATTTGGACGGAAGGCAAGTTTTAGAAAACGGATACATCCGTCTGCACGTGTTGATTTGGGGTCGAAGATCCATTGGTGAAGAATTTTCGGAGGCATCAGTACTGTGTCGCCTTCTTTGAAAAGTCTTACTTCATCCCCTGAAATAAGTGTACCATATCCCTGGGCGATTGAAGTCAATTCCCAAGCATCATGTTGGTGGAGTCCAGCTTCTTCTTCAATAAGGATTGGTCTATCAAAAAAGAAGAACGAATAGTGATCCTCATCAGGTAATTCGTAAGGTGTAATGTTGTCTATCATAGGGGCAAAAATAGTAATAAAATGCAATTAGTGCAAATATCCGACAATTTTTTGTTACTATTCTGTAAATATCCTGCAATACTTTGCCATAATTTTGCAAACGAAATGTTAGAGTAGATTTTGGATATAAATAATACTGGTCTCGGAAATTCGAATAAAGCCACTTTTTGTAAAAAGAATTTGGTATTAGAAATTATTCAGAAAAATTACTGCCACATCAATTTTCCTTCGGACTGCAGTAGGTTTCGAAACCTAAATAATAAATACATTTAATATGCGTGCCATACAGATTAACGGATGTTGTCAAGCTTCAGAGCTTCATGTTTGTGAGATACCATTGCCAGAGATTAGAAATGGATGGGTTCTTGTGCGAGTATATGCTGCAGGAATGAATCATTCTGAGGTTCTTTTGCGTCTGTTTGAAGCAGATCACGATTACATTCATAAACCTGTTGTACCAGGTATTGAGTGTGTTGGTGAAGTGGCTGATCCAAGTGACAGTGATATGAAGATAGGCGATCGTGTTATAGCTCTCATGGGTGGAATGGGGCGCTCGTTCAACGGTAGCTATGAAGAATTTGTACTTTTGCCAAGGACACATGTGTTCAAAGTGAATACAGACCTCGATTGGATTTCTCTGGCTGCTATTCCGGAGACTTACTATACAGCCTATGGAAGTCTCACAGAAAGTCTACTTCTGCAGAAAGACGACATTCTTTTGGTGCGTGGAGCAACAAGTACAGTCGGGGAAGCTGCTATCCAATTAGCAAAAGCCATGGGTGCTCATGTGGTAGCAGCTTGTAGACGCGAGTCTTCTTTTGAAGAGCTTATCCAACTTGGAGCTGAAGAATGTGTCGTGGATAATGAACGGCTCTGCGATTACAATTTTAAGAAACGTCCAAATAAGATTCTGGAACTTGTTGGCCCGAAAACTCTTCATGATAGCATGCTTACAGTAAGTCATCCTGGATACGTATGTAATACAGGCATATTGGGTAATGTTTTTAGCGTTCAAAATTTTGATCCTATAAAGTATATTCCAAATGGAGTCTTTCTTTCAGGATTTTTCTCTAACTCCCCTACCCAGCAACAGATCGACCAGATTTTCGATTTGATAGATAGGCATCATATTCGTCCGCTCTACAAGCAGGTATTTACGCTCGAACAGATTAGTATGGCTCATGAAGTTTTAGAACGTGGAGCAGGCGGTAAAATAATATTGCAAGTCGTTAAATAACGATATAGTATTCACAATTTAATTTCAAACATTATGCTTAAAAATCAATTTACATTAAATCAGGAGCAGAATCCTGGTTCTTCATGTGGTAGCGCTTGTGGCGCAGGTGATAAACCAACAGAGAAACCTTCAGAAAAGCCTTCTGCATGTGGTTCAGCTTGTGGTGCAGGCGACAAGTAATTTGTTATCAACTAAGGACCTGTTTTGCCGGTTTGGAAAAGGCAGGTCCTTCATAAATTAGAAAAATATGTCACAACAATCATATTTCAGTTTTCAATGGCATATAACCGAAGCGTGCGATCAGCGTTGTAAGCATTGTTATATCTATGCTTTGGGAAGTCATGCACAGTTTAAGCAGATGTCTATAGAAGATATGATTCAGGTGCTTGACAATATTGATGATTTTTGTCGACGTGCCAATCGTCGGCCTTATCTATATGTGACTGGAGGTGATCCGATACTACATCCTCAGTTCTGGTCGTTTGTGGAGATTCTCCGTGAGCGTCACATAGATTTTGCACTTCTGGGTAATCCTTTCCATCTTGATGATGCTACTTGTCTACGTCTTGCTGAATATGGATGTAAGAAATATCAACTCTCTATTGATGGGCAGGAGGAAACGCATGATAGAATTCGTCGTTCAGGTTCATATAAAGAGACTTGGGATGTTGTTGCACCATTGCGACGCGCAGGCATTAAGGTCGCAGTGATGACCACAGTTTCGCGTTGGAATTATCAAGAAGTGCCTGCTATTATTGATGAGGTTGTACGCCATAAAGTGGATGTCTTTGCTTTTGCTCGTTATTGCCCGGATGCAGATAGCCGTGACACATGTTGTTCGCCAGAAGAGTATCGTCAGATGATGGATTTATGTTGGGAAAAATTTGAGCATTATAAGGACGATAAAGATTGTGTGACGTGGTTCAGCTTGAAAGATCATTTATGGATATTATGGAAATACGAGCATGGATTATTTAATCCTGCTGATTATCCCGATGATGATGTTGTGTATGATGGCTGTAATTGTGGTAATGGCCATTTTACTATTCTTTCCGATGGTGCTTGCTATGCTTGTCGACGTATGGAAAGTAAAGTGGGCAATGCTCTTGAGGATAATCTATACGAGCTATTCACAGGTCCTAAGATGGAGGCCTATCGAGAGTACGAGAACTTTGAGAAATGTGGCAAGTGTGAATTATTGCGTTTTTGTCGAGGATGTCCTGCTATAGCTAAAGGATATCATGGTTCTATGTATGCTCCAGATCCAGAGTGTTGGAAAGTTATTTCCTGATTTGCTCATACAATTTGTACATTTCGTTTTTGCATCATTTAACGGTAATTTAACGCTTGTTAAATGTCCGTTAAATAAGCGTTAAAGCAGCATAGATACAATTGGGATGGTGAGCATGGAGAGAAGGGTAGTTATGAATGTGCCTTGAGCCATGATAGTCTCATCGCGGCCGTATTTGAAGCAGAACATTGTGCCAAACGATGCCACTGGCATAGCAATAATCATCGTGTTGATGTTTGTGATTTTTTCATCCACCAAACCTGAAAATTTGAAGATATACATTATGAATACAGGTAGTATGAAAAGCCGAAAAACTGCCATGATGAAAATCTTTGGTCCTCCAGTCATTTTCCTTGTTGGAATCTGTGATATGCTATATCCAATGATTAGTAGCGATCCCGGAACGGTAATGTTACCTATTAGTGTAAAAGGTTGGGCTATGACGTGAGGCGTCTTTACGGCAAAGGCCACTATTATGATTGAAATATATGTTCCTATCATAGCAGGAGAATAGAATCTGCTCCATTGGAATTTGCCCTCTTCCTTGCCGGCTATGAACTGAGCGCCCCAGATGAAGACGCAGAATGTGTTTGCTACGTTGAGGACACTGGCATAGAATACCGCTTCTGGACCGAACATAGATGCTACGACAGGGTATCCTATGAATCCAACGTTTCCAAAAGCGAGCATGAAACTGAAGATTCCTTGGTCCTTATCCTTTACGCCAAAATACTTTGGTAATATGGCAGCAATGGAAATGAGGATGAAATAAGTTACAGAACTGACGATAAGAAGTGGTATGATAAGTCCTCTTTCTGGTAATTTATCACCCATGGTACTTGCTATGATAAGACAAGGGCAGGTGAGATTGATAATTAGGGCCGACATCTTTTTACTTGTTGTCTGGTCCATGAGTTTAGTCTTTCCACAGATGTAACCCGCAATGACCACAGAAAATAGCATTACCATCTGTTCTAAAATAACTTTGAAATCCATATTTGAAGTGTTAGAAATCTAAATAGAAGTCTTTTCCTAATTCTTTATATTCGTTCGAGAACTCGTTCTCTACATTTCGTATGTAAAGTTTCTTGAATTTTGAATCCGTATCTGATGTAGTTGTGAACGATAATAACGTGCGCTTCGGTTGTTTACGTGGTGTGGTATACACATCCGTTCTTTGGCATAGATACAACTTGTATCGTGCTGCAGTACCGATGAAATCAGTCACGGCACTAGTAGGGATGATGACGCAGAACCTTCCGTTTTCTGTTAATTTCATTCTTGCCTGTTCTATAAGTCTCTCGAATGGCAGTGATGATGTATGTCTTGCGGCATCACGCTTAGCGTCGGGACATGTTGTTTGCTCTTTATAGAAAGGCGGGTTAGAGACTATGAGATCATACTTCTCATTGTTGTCCATAGTCGTAAAGTCTGCTTCCCACACCTTTATTCTATCCATGAAAGGCGTGTTGGCAATATTTTTTTCTGCTTGTGAAACGGAAAGTGGATCTATGTCGATAGCCTCGATGGAGGCATCCACAAATCTCTGTGCCAGCATGATAGCAATAAGTCCAGATCCTGTACCTATGTCGAGAATTCTCTTCGTATTCTCATGTTTTGCCCATGCTCCAAGAAGAACTCCGTCTGTGCCAACTTTCATGGCACAGGCGGAGTCGTCAATAGTAAATTTTTTGAATGTAAACATTCTCAAATTATTACTTATATTAGTCGAATTTCGGAAGTAGTCAGAGATTAGTTAA
>JAILIJ010000045.1 GCA_024695315.1 Bacteroidaceae bacterium | reverse complement strand
GCGAGAGATGGGGCATCAGGTGGCTCGTCACGTCCTCCACACAGTCACCACCGCAGAAGTAAACACTCAGCAGAGATCCGACAACCTCACTGTACTGATAGCCGTATGACCTGCAGCGAGAACCTAATATATTGTCGATAACAGGACCCGCAAAACGGGAAAAAGCTCTCTCACATGAAATATTCCACCAAAAGGGGTGATTTTCTCAGATTTTATGCTTACCTTTACCATACCATTGAAGATTTTGCTTGTCTTGAAACGCAGCACTAAGATAAGTGAAAAATCTGACATGACAAAACCCTGGGCAGCTTTTTGTTGCTCAGAAACTTATAAAGATAGCTAAACTAAAGTGCTGCGGAATTTAGGATAACTTGAAAATTACAGGAAAATTATCTTTTAAGATTTAACGGCAGGACCTGTTACTGCGCACAAATCTTAATTTTTAACTCTTAATTCTTCTGAACACCTTTGTGCTTTGCGTATTCTGCTTCGCCTTCGTTCCTTGCCTAGCATAATCCGAGCACTGCCCCCCAAAAGTCAAAAATAAAAAATATTGCATATTGAATATTTTTTTTGTGTAATAGTTTGTTTTTAACGAAAAAAAACTTATATTTGTGGCACAAAACATGCTTGTATACTTGTGTCTCAGATGAAGAGAGAATTACAGCACCCGTGGGGCGCGGGATGAGCAGTGTTTATGTAACAAAATATTGAATTTAACTAACCAAACATCAATCATTAATTCGTCAAAAAAATGAAAAGAGGATTATTGGCGTCTATTGTCGCTTTTTCGATGTCACTTTGTTCTTATGCACAAGTCTCATTCGGTACAGCAGAAAAGTTCAACGACGACTGGCAGTTTTCACTTGGAGATGACAGTTTAGCATTTTCAAAGAAAAAGAATGTTCGTAAACTCACTCTGCCTCACGACTGGAGTGTGGAGGGACAGCTCAGTCCAACATTCGCCAGTTGTCAAGGATTCTTGCCTGCTGGAATAGGATGGTATAGGAAAGTGTTTAAGGTGACCGACAAGGAAGATATGCACTTCATATACTTCGAGGGTGTGTATTGCCGTTCTACTGTTTACCTCAATGGAAAGAAATTGGGACATAGACCAAATGGATTTGCCAGTTTCATGTATGACATGACTCCATATCTGAGTGCGGGCGAGAACGAGCTTCTCGTACGTGTTGATCATAGCCAGCAAGCTGATAGCCGTTGGTACACGGGTAGTGGAATCTATCGTGATGTTTGGATCATAAGTTCTGGAAAGATACATTTCAGTCAGTGGGGACTTGGATGGCAGGCTCGTAAGATCAATAAATCATCAGCAACCGTTGATGTGGAGATGAATGTTGAGGGCACTATGTATGCTAAGGGCAAGCTGAAGGTTGTGGCAGAGCTGCAGGACGCTCAGGGCAAGGTTGTTGCCAAGGCCAGTAAGTCTGCAGGCGAGGGCAAGGTGCCTGTATCGCTCAAGGTGTCAAATCCACGTTTGTGGGACATAGACTCTCCATATCTCTATAGACTCAATACCGTGCTTATGCAGGATGATAAAGTCATTGATAAAGCCAGTTGTAACGTGGGACTCCGTACCCTTAAGTTTGATGCCAATACAGGATTCTATCTCAATGGCAAAAATATGAAAGTCAAGGGTGTATGTCTGCATCATGATGCAGGAGTGCTTGGCGCTGTGGTGCCAAAAGATGTATGGCGCAGACGTCTGGAGAATCTGAAGGAGATGGGTGCCAATGCCATTCGTATGAGTCATAATCCTCAGGCACCAGATTTGTATGACCTATGCGATGAACTCGGTTTCCTCGTCATGGACGAGGCAAGTGACGAGTGGGAGTTCCCTAAACGTAAGTGGGTAGAGGGATGGAACGCCGGTACACCAGCATTTTTCGGTACTTTCGATTTCTTCGAGGAATGGATAGACCGTGATGTGGCAGATATGGTACGACGTGACCGCAATCACCCTTGTGTCTTCATGTGGAGCATCGGTAATGAGGTGGACTATCCTAATGACCCATATTCACATCCAGTGCTTGACGGTAACAATGCCGCTATTAACCAGCCTATGTTTGGAGGCTATAAGAAGGATGCTCCTAATGCAGAACGTATTGGTAAGATAGCCAAGAGACTGTCTGCTGTGGTAAGGAGTATAGACACTTCACGACCTGTTACGGGTGCGTTGGCTGGTGTCGTTATGAGTAACCAAACAGAATATCCTGAGGCCATAGACGTTGTTGGTTATAACTATACAGAGAACCGTTATGATGAGGATCATAAGCTATATCCTAAGCGTGTCATCTATGGTAGTGAAACAGGTGTTGGATTTGGTAATTGGAAAGATGTCAGGGATAAGAAGCATATCTTTGGACAGTTCATTTGGACTGGTACTGACTACCTGGGAGAGAGTGGTAGATGGCCTTCACGAGGTTTGAACACGGGTCTTCTCGATTTCGGTAGTTTCAAGAAACCACGTGGATGGTTCCGTGCTTCACTCTGGAGTGAAAAGCCTGTGACATATATTGGTACTTATCCTATCATGCAACGTGGTCGTAGACAGGGTGCGAGGGATTATGTTAGTACCGATGCCCTCGATACATGGAACTATGATGATGGCATGAATATCAGGGTTGTATGTTACACTAATTCTGCTAAGGCTCACCTCTTGCTTAATGGTAAGGAGGTAGGTAAGATTAAGGATTATGATGATAGCAATGGTGTGATATATTGGGACATTCCTTATCAGGCTGGTAAACTTGTTTGTGAGGGTTTGTCAAAGGATGGTAAGGTGGAGAGCAGCTATGCTATAACTACCAGTCTACGTCCTTACAAGATCGTTGCTGTGGCTGATAAGTCTACCGTGAAGGGGGCGGATCGTGTTGTGCATATCACAGTTCAGGTTAAGGATGAGAATGATGTTCTCGTGAAACTTGCTGACAATAATATTATATGCACGGTCACAGGGGCAGGACAGCTCCTTGGTCTTGAGGGTAGCAATAATGCTGATATGGGTAATTACAGAGATAATATGCAGCGTGTGCACAATGGACAGCTTCTTGCGTATATCAAGACTACGAAGAAGGGGGATATAAAGGTTAAGTTCCAAAGTCCTCTGCTTCAGGAAACCGAGGTCACTGTGAAGGTGGATTAGTCTTGGGAAATTAAGAATTAAGAGTTAAGAATTAATAATTTGCAGTCTGGAACAAGGGCTTACGGGTAGAGCGGGGGAAACGAAAATTTTCTCAAATGGTTGTACGGTAGGCACCACTGGTATCTTACATTGGAATCAGAATCTTTTTGTTGTGATATATTGAGTAAAAGATGGAAAGATATTCTGTGTAGCTGATCCTGGAAAAGGTAAGGTGGAATACACAAATGAAGAGTTTTCTCATCATTGGTTTAGTACAAATGTCAATAGAACCATGTCTCACTAAGTTCGGCCACAGTCATTCGAGCACAAACTGTCTCAAATCCTATTTTATCTAATGTATCCTTTATACCAAAGAGAGATACTCCCTCTGTAGTTGCAACGCATTTTGTCGCTACAACTTCAGAGGAGTATCTCTTTCCGTAATAATGGCAAAGCATCTGAATACAAGCTAAGCCACATTGCATTGAATCATGTTGTTTATATAACTTAAAAGATTTCATGTGGAAGTGTTTTGGATAATCGCAAACTATTGTAAATAAGCATATAATATGGAGTACCCATAATTGAAAGGTACAAAAATGTGTAATTGCAATTTGAGGGCGTGCGGCATGATTGAAATGTTAAAAATGGGTTGTAAGATAAAATAAGATTTAACATTTTGTTAAGACTATTTAATAGACGAAATTTACCCATTTTGAGCATTTGCCAACAGGTTTGACAGGACACGATGTATGTAGGCAGGCACAAAGTCCATTTCAATAGACGTCAGCGAGTGATGATATCTCAAGTGCTGACGCT
>JAILIJ010000036.1 GCA_024695315.1 Bacteroidaceae bacterium | reverse complement strand
TTGCCCGACAACGAAACTTTTGAGGTCATTGCCGACAATCCAACGCTGGAGGAACAGTTGAATAAATTTGTGCCTCGTGTGGAGCAGCACTTACGTAACAGACTATCAAACAGCAGAATCAAGATGTCTATACGTCTGAGAGAAGAAACAGACAAGAAAAAGGCATTTAACAAATACGAACAATATCAGCTCATGTTGGAGCAGAATCCTACCCTCAAAAAAATGAAGGAGGCTTTCATGTTGGAGCTTGATTAAATATCATTAAGATGAAAACATCAATACTGCTCATTTCCGAGACTTCGCTACCATTAGCTACAACTATCCAGTCTGAACTAAGGGAACTTGACGAGAACTCGGAGATAGTAATCTACCATAAGGGCGAGTTGCCTGGTTGTCAGGCTGTGGAATCTATAGACATTGCCACAAAGACACTTTTCTCAGATTCTCAAGCCATCATATTTATTGGTGCCATGGGGATTTGCGTTCGGAGCATCGCCCCATACATCAACGACAAGCACGAGGATCCAGCCGTCGTATGCGTGGACTCCACTGGCAAATACGTCGTCAGCGTACTTAGCGGACACATAGGTGGAGCCAACAAACTTGCTACAACTATAGCAACGATAACTGGCGGTCAGGCTGTTGTGACAACTCAAAGTGACAATATGGGGCTATGGGCTTTAGACACAATAGCTCAACAATATAATTGGACCACGGCTCAAACTGGCGGCAAACGTCTTGCTGCCCAGCGCATAAATAATGCCATAAGCTTATTTGTAAAGGAGAATCCTACGGCTCTAATCTTGGAAACAGAAGACGATGGCACAAAATATATGGAAAATAGCTGTCCTAAACATGTCAAGATTTTCCACAGCTTTAAGGATTACCAACTCCATATACGCCGCGAAATGAGTAAGCCCGGCGGCAGCAATAGCAATCCTTTTGCTTTACTCATAATCGTGAGTCCAAAGAAATATCCTAATGCCGACATACCTTGCGTACAGTACTATCCTAAGTGCCTTCACTTAGGTGTCGGATGTCAGAAACTTGCTCCTATTGAGATTGCAGATCAGCTTCTCGACGAGCTACGTACAGCGGGCTATGCCACAGAGTCTATAAGTACTATAGGCAGCATAGAACTAAAGAAAGATGAGCCTCTATTGGCCACTCTCTGCGAGAAACTACCAGGGGCAACACTCAAGATATATTCGGCAGACGATTTGAATAAGGTAAAAATTCCTAATCCTTCAGAAAAGGTATTTGAGACGACAGGATGCTATGGTGTTGCAGAAGCATCTGCCAAGTGCCCTAATAAGCATTCTATCCTTGTTATAGAAAAGCAGAAGGGCAAAATGGAAATTGATGGTAAGATTTCACATTACACCTATGCCCTTGCATGTGATGAAGGCGTGCAGCGCCAAGGACATATAGAAATTGTTGGTGCTGGCCCTGGCGATCCTGAACTCATCAGCGTTCGCGGCAGAAAATTCCTTGAGGATGCCGACTTGATTCTCTATGCAGGTAGTCTGGTGCCACGCGAACTCACAGCATGCGCCAAGCCAGGCGCCACTGTACGTTCTTCAGCATCTATGGACCTTGAAGAACAGTTCGATCTTATGAAGAAATTCTACGACAAAGGCGGACTTGTTGTCAGGCTTCACACAGGTGACCCTTGTATCTATGGTGCCATCCAAGAGCAGATGAACTACTTTGACCAGCACGACATGGATTATCATATCACTCCAGGTATCAGTTCATTCCTTGCCGCAGCAGCCGAGTTACGTTCTCAATTTACCATTCCAGAGAAGGTGCAAAGCATCATTCTCACCCGTGGCGAGGGACGTACTCCAATGCCAGAGAAGGAGAAACTTCATCTTTTAGCTCAGAGCCAGAGCACTATGTGCATCTTCCTCTCTGCCGGCATAGCTCAGCAAGTCCAAGACGAACTTCTCCTTGGTGGCTATCCAGCTACTACTCCCGTAGCTTGTTGCTACAAATTGACTTGGAAGACTCAAAAGATTGTCAGGGGCGAGCTCAAGGACCTTGCCGAGATTATGAAGAAGAATAAATTCAACCTAACAACCATGATCGTTGTAGGTGACGCCATAGATAATCGTGAGGGGCTTAGCAAGCTCTACGATAGCAAATTCACGCATGGATTTAGGAAAGGAAAAGAGGACTAGAAAAGCCTAGAATCACATAGTAAGCCATAGCCACTATAGAAACTCTAGAAAAACCTTGAAAGCCTAGAAGCCCAAGAAATCCATCCCCAAAAGAAAAAAGCTTGCCATCAGCCTCAACTGATAGCAAGCCTTTATCTTTCAAAAAAGAATCATCAATGCTTAGTAACCTCGACAGGCTTAGTAGCCTCGCGCTCCACATTTCGCTTGTCTACCTGAGTTACCACCTTCGCAGCAAACTGCATATAAGCAATTCCAGCAGGAGAAGATGGATCAAGAACAGCAGGAACACCATTGTCACCGCTCTCGCAGATACTCTGTACTAACGGAATCTGTCCAAGCAATGGCACCTGAAGACTCTCAGCAAGTTCCTTTGCGCCATCCCTACCGAAGATGTAGTACTTCTCATCCGGATGCTCAGCAGGAGTGAACCATGACATATTCTCCACAAGTCCGAGAATAGGCACATTTACCTTATCATTCATATACATATTGATACCCTTACGCGCATCGGCAAGAGCCACCTGCTGAGGGGTTGAAACGATGACGGCACCAGTGATTCCAAGAGTCTGAAGGAGAGTCAAATGAATGTCACTTGTACCAGGAGGCGTGTCAAGGATAAAATAGTCAAGATCGCCCCATTTAGCGTCGCTGATGAGTTGCTTGAGAGCATTTGATGCCATACCACCTCTCCAAAGTGTAGCCTCATCAGGATTTACAAAGAACCCGATAGAAAGCAACTTAACACCATACTTCTCAATAGGCACGATGAGATCACGTCCATCCACCTGGTCTGCGTATGGTCGTTCATCCTCAACCTGAAACATCTTAGGCATACTTGGACCGAAGATATCTGCGTCGAGAAGCCCTACTCGGTATCCGAGTTTAGCAAGACCTACAGCAAGGTTAGCCGTAACGGTACTCTTACCTACTCCTCCCTTACCTGAGCTGACAGCAATAATGTTCACGTTAGCCATCAGCTTATCTGGTTCTGGAGGTAGATTAGTAGCATATTTCTCTTTAATTGTCACTTCACAATCCTTATCTACGTAAAGCTTAATGGCAGCTTCTGCAGCCTTGATTACTGACTTTCTAAAAGGATCTGTAGACTTAGGGAAGATAAGCGAGAAACTAACCTTCATACCATCGATGCGGAGGTCATCCTCAAGCATCTCATTCTCCATGATGCTCTTTCCGTTGCCCGGATAACGAACAGTGGATAGAGCCTGATGTATAAGAGCTGGATATATTGTTGTCATTATTAAAAATGTTATTTAATTGTGTACTTAGAATTATCGTACCATAAACATTGGTTGACGAATCAAGAACGGCAAAGTATGCCCTATATTAAAAAGAACTACTTGCCTGTGGTCCTTGTGCTTAGAACCTCGTGATTATATGAGCGGTAACCGTCGACAGGGATTTCCACATTTGGTTCTTCCAAAAGCCCCTCACTTGGCAGTCCGAACCGAATATACTTAATAGGTATTCCGCGTCCGAGCCACATCTGCTCATAGTATGTTTGAATCTGCTTCAACGAAGGATTGTCGTTGACAAATTCAGATTTGTCGGCATAGAGGTCAGTTGTCATGAAATCGAGCGGCAGATTGTTCTTCTCAACCATGTACTTAGTGTACGTAGCAAGGAAGTTGCTGTCAGTCTTGACATTTATTTTTCCTCCATCGACAAGGAATCGTCGATAGCGCTCCATGAAGAAAGTAGACGTCAGTCTTTTTGTGGCCTTTTTCATCTGTGGATCAGAGAAAGTGAGCCATATCTCGTTTACCTCATCCTTATCAAAGAGTCCATCAATACATTCTATGTTTGTTCTGAGGAACCCCACGTTCTTCATTCCTGTCTCAAGAGCCTCCTTTGCACCATGCCACATACGGCTACCCTTGATATCCACTCCAATGAAATTGACATCAGGAAATTGTTTAGCCAGTCCGACGGTGTATTCGCCTCTTCCACATCCAAGTTCGAGAACGATAGGATTAGTATTTTTGAAGAAATCCGCGTGCCACTTGCCTTTAACAGCGAATCCCTCGTTCTGGAGTTTCCAAAATGGACACTCCAGGACGAGGGGGTTCTCTGCCATATCAGCAAATTTGGCAAGTTTACCTTTACCCATATATTATTCAATAACTACACGAGTCCAATTGTGCTTATCAGGCTCAGTACCATACTGAATGCCTCTAAGCAGATTATAAAGCTTAGTAGAAATTGGTCCCGGTTTGCCATCCTTAGAGATTACAAAACTCTTCTTCTCTTCGAGGTCATCAATCTTAGAGATTGGCGAGATAACAGCGGCAGTACCGCAAGCTCCAGCCTCTTCGAATGTTGCCAATTCCTCTTCTGGAATCTGTCTGCGCTCCACCTTGAGTCCAAGGTCCTCTGCCAACTGCATGAGTGACTTATTAGTGATAGAAGGCAAGATAGATGTAGACTTAGGAGTAACATAAGTATTATTCTTAATACCGAAGAAGTTTGCTGCTCCACACTCGTCCATATACTTCTTTTCCTTAGCGTCGAGGTAGAATTCGCACGCATATCCGAGGTCATGAGCCATCTTGTTTGCACGAAGACTTGCTGCATAGTTACCTCCTACCTTATATATACCTGTTCCAAGAGGAGCAGAACGGTCGAACTCACGAATGATGACGTAAGGATTACAAGAGAAACCACCCTTGAAGTAAGGGCCCACAGGAGTAGCGAAAATTAAGAACAGATACTCAGCAGAAGGATGTACACCAACCTGTGCACTTGTACCGATGAGCAATGGTCTCAAATAAAGAGTAGCTCCTGTCTCGTATGGTGGAATGAAACGCTCGTTCAGTCTAACGACCTTATCAATCATTTCATTGAACTTTTCAGTAGGTAATTCAGGCATGAGGATGCCTCTACATGTAGACTGCAAACGTGCAGCATTTTCATCACTACGGAACACACGTACTTTGCCGTCTGGACAACGGTATGCCTTGAGTCCCTCAAACGCTTCCTGACCATAGTGCAAGCATGTTGCAGCCATGTGCATAGGAATAGTCTCTTCGGAGCAAACTTCTATTTCGCCCCACTTGCCGTCACGATAGTAACAGCGTACATTGTAATCTGTCTTGTGATATCCAAATCCAAGACTTGACCAGTCCATTGTTTCCATTATATCCGTTAATTGATTTTTAATTTTTGCAAAAGTAATGAATTTTAATACATCTTGACAAACAAAGTTGCTAAAAATTACTCAAAAGTACAAAAAAGGCCATTGACATGGAAAAAATCGTCGTCTTTTTCGACCTTTTATTTTTTGGATATTTTTTTTTAACGTACATTTGCACGGCATTTCGAAAATATAGGTAAAAAGAAATTAAATAATACATTATATTTTTAACACGTTTCTATGTTTAAGAACTTTATTGGTTACAATCTTGAGGAAGAGCGCCGCAACAAAAAAAACAGGTTGCGCGAGCTTACAGCAAATATGCGTGCACTGAAAGTTGCATTCTGTGTCCTCGTACTTCTCATCCTCTGGAATATTCCAGCGGCATCATTCGGTATTTCTGATCTCACAGTCGTTGAACAGCGAGTAATAGCTATTTTCTGCTATACGACTTTGATGTGGATGTTGGAACCTATCCCAGCATGGACAACTTCTGTATCAGTGATTGTGATATTGTTATTTTGCGCTTCTGACAGTTCGCTATGGTGTCTTACGGAAGGCTATGATGAAGGTACACTTGGCACATTGTTGTCACACAAGAAAATCATGGCATGTTTTGCTGACCCAATCATCATGTTGTTCATCGGTGGATTCATCCTTGCGATAGCAGCAACAAAGACTGGTCTTGATTCATATCTTGCAAAAGTCATGTTGGCTCCTTTTGGCACAAAATCAGAACACGTACTTCTTGGATTCCTCCTCGTAACAGGAATCTTCTCTATGTTCTTGTCAAATACAGCTACAGCAGCCATGATGTTCACTTTCCTTGCTCCAGTGCTCAAGTCACTTCCAGCAAATGGTAAGGGAAAAATTGGTTTAGCACTCGCTATTCCTATCGGTGCTAATATCGGTGGTATTGCCACTCCTATCGGTACTCCTCCTAACGGAATTGTATTGAAATTTCTCAACAACCCAGAAGGTTTGGACATGAACATCGGTTTCAGCCAGTGGATGTACTTAATGTTCCCACTTGCTATGGTATTGCTTATCTTCGCTTGGTTTGTACTCATCAAACTATTCCCATTCACTCAGAAGACTATCAAACTTGAGATTCAAGGCGAAGCAAAGAAGGACTGGCGTTCAATCATCGTTTACATCACATTCGGTATCACTATCCTTCTTTGGTGTCTCGACAAATATACAGGTGTAAACTCTAACGTTGTAGCTATGTTCCCTGTTGGAGTATTCTGTATGATTGGCGTAATTACTCGTGAGGACCTTGAAGAAATCAACTGGTCTGTTCTTTGGATGGTTGCCGGTGGATTCGCACTTGGTGTTGCTCTTCAGGACACAGGTCTAGCAAAGCACCTTATCGAAACAATTCCATTCTACACATGGTCACCAATTCTAATGATTATTGGCTCAGGCCTCATCTGCTACATCATGGCTAACTTCATCAGCCACACAGCAACAGCCAACCTTCTCGTGCCTATCCTCGCACTTGCAGGTATGTCAGCAGCAGAAACACTCGCTCCATTAGGCGGTGTCAGCACACTCCTCATTGGTGTTGCTCTTGGCTCATCACTCGCTATGATACTTCCAATCTCTACTCCTCCAAATGCCATAGCTCACGCTACAGGACTCATCGAGCAGAAGCAGATGATGAAAGTCGGAATCATAATGGGTATTACAGGACTGGTACTTGGATACATTATGCTTATCGTCGCTGGTCAAGCAAGATGGTTATAATATGAAAAAAAGAAATATTTTACTTTTATTACTACAGGTGATCCTCACTTCTACAATACATGCTCAGTCATGGATTGCAGAGAGTGAGGATCACTCTTCTGTCACATACGGTAAGGACGGTGTGATAGATATTGTAGCGCCAAAGGGACTTACCCTATGGTATAAGGAAAAGATGACGGGCAACACTGTCATCGAGTATGAAGCATGTATCGTCACTGGCGGACAGTTGTCTAAGGATGTTCCCGAACGTCTGAGCGACCTGAACTGTTTCTGGATGGCAAGCGAAGCTGACAGCACATCTGTGCTGAAGCACACAAAGCAGAGATACGGCAAGTTTATTAACCAATACGCCCTTAAACTATACTACATGGGCTATGGCGGCAATTACAACAGCACGACACGCTTCCGCCGCTACACCGGCGATGTGCGTGGAGTGGACTCTGCCAACTATCGCCCACGTATACTCAAGGAATACACCGACAAGGCCCATCTATTGAAGCCAAACCATTGGTACAAGATACGATTGGAGCAGATTGACGGCAGAGTACGCTACATCATCGATGGTGAATGTATCGTTGACTACATTGATCCTAAGCCTCTGCGCGAAGGACATTTCGGATTCAGAACAACACTTGCTCATGCTAGACTACGCAACTTCAAATACACTTGTTCTTCACCCGACAATGCCCCAATAGTACTCAGACGCATCGAGGGCAAGGGATATGGCCCTACAACTTTCGGAGTGCCATTCTCACTGGGAGAAGTCAACAAAAGTGACTTTACCCTAAAGACAGACAAGGGAGATGTGCTACCATTCGAGACATGGACTCTTGCACGTTGGCAAGATGGCTCAACAAAGTGGCAAGCATTCTCCACTATCGTTGGAAAAGATGTTGATTCACTGTTACTCTTCAAGCAAAAGAACAAGTCTGCGAAGATTAAAAACGAGAACTCAGCTGACGTCCCTAACTTCCAAGTGACACTCAACGGGAAAATTGCAGCCGTGAAGACTCATGAGATAGAAAGCAAGGGCGACATAAGAACAGTACACAAATACACTGGTGACAATTTCATCATCAGAGCATATACTTATAAAGGTTCTGAACAAGTCAAACTTGTACATACCCTACTCGTTGACTCGACTCTCAATGCCTCAGGACTACACGAACTGAGCATCCACTTCAAAGTTCCTATGCACGGCAAGGAATATGAAAGGTACGTTGACTTTGGCCAGCAGCACATGGACGTTCAGCCTCTCATCGCTCGACGCAGAATTAACCTCGATCGCATGGACTCCGTAACAAAAAGCATGATCAAGAACATTGCCAAGTGGGACGGATTCCGTCTGTCTCAGCTCTCACCTAAAGCCTTTAGCATACGTAAGCGTGCCACAAGCCGATCACCATGGATTGGCACCATTGAAGGCGAGCGCCATGATGGAACGGTGACTGTCGGCGACAGTACTGAGTCAATGTCATTTACACTAAAGGATTTCTGGCAGAGCTACCCTTCAACTATTCAGGTTGACAATGCCAGAAGTGACACAGCTACCGTAACTCTCTGTCTATGGAGTCCTGAAGCTGAACCATTCTCATTCGAACACTACGATACCATAGCACACACTCTTGAAGCAGCTTACGAGGATGTGCAGCCAGGACTGAGCACAGCACTCGGCATCGGTCGCACAAGTACCATATACATCAGCCGTAACAAGGATGACATTAAAGAAGAAGTACAATTCGTTTGCACTCCTGAATACCTTCACCGCAAACGTGCTTTTGGTATTTGGTCACTCCCTACTATAGAGAATGAACGCGACAGAAACATAGAACAAAGCATCAACATCATCATGACTTTCTACAAGTCTGAGATTGACCGCAACAACTGGTATGGATTCTGGAACTACGGCGACATCATGCACTCCTATGACATGTGGCGAAAGGAATGGAGATACGACGTTGGTGGTTATGCCTGGGACAACACAGAACTCGGCTCTCCTGCCATGTTCTGGTATCAGTTCCTACGTACAGGCGACGCTGATGTATGGCGCATGGCCTCATCCATGACTCGCCACTGTTCTGAGGTCGACACATACCATTTCGGTCCAAATGCAGGACTTGGCACACGCCACAATGTGAGCCACTGGGGATGCGGCGCCAAAGAATCACGCGTGTCAGAAGCATGGTGGAATCGTTTCTACTATTACCTTACAGCCGATGAGCGCATAGGCGACATCATGCACGATGTAGTGGATGCTGACACCATACTCTACACCCTCGACCCTATGCGTCTTGCTCAGCCTCGTAGCCTTTATCCATGCAGTGCACCAGCACGACTTCGCATAGGTCCAGACTGGCTTGGCTATGTATCAAACTGGCTTACAGAATGGGAACGCAAAGGCAATACTAAGTATAGAGACAAGATTCTCACAGGCATGACATCAATAGGCAATCTGCCACACGGCATCTTCACCGGTCCTCTCGCCTTAGGCTACGACCCAGCCACAGGTGTCATCAGTACAGATATGGACTCTCTTTATGCCACAAACCACCTTATGACCATAATGGGTGGATTCGAACTAGTGAATGAGCTGGAACCAATGATTGACTGTCCTAAGTTCTATGAGGCATGGCTCGACCATGCTGCAAGATACCAGGAGATGGCACTCAAGGTTACAGGCAACAAATTCCTTGTTCCTCGTCTTACTGCCTACGGTGCTTGGCGTCTTGGCGATGAAAAACTAAAGGAGAGAGCATGGAAGAATCTCTTGCAGCACAATCCTCTTCAAAATGATTTTAATATTTGGACTAATGACTGCGCCACTTGGACCGTTGATGCTATTTTCATGAAGGAAGTAATCAGGTAAAGGCTTGGGCTATTAGATTACAGATTGTTTCGTATGCAGTATTAAGTTTGCACGAGCAAACGTTAAACAAATAATCACTGTTTGAGTACAAATTTTGAGCAGTGTTTGAGCAGTGCTCAAACACTGCTCAAACGGTAATTAAACAGACATGATCTGTTAGCTTTTTTAGTTTTAAGCTGTGATGAGGCATTTAATGCTGGATAATTCTTTCATTCGTGCGCAATTTTTTTTGTAAAGTTCAGCAAGAATAGTCCTATTATTCAGGAGAAATTTTCAAAATCATTCAATGGTACGGTTGTACCACTCAATGGTACAGTCATACCATTCAATGGTACGGTCGTACCATTGAATGATTTTAAGGATTGTTTAGCAATAGGCATAGAATTGCCCAGTAGGAAAGAATAAAATATTCTGCTTTGATGAATAAAATGTTCTGCATGAAGGTGCGCTAAAAAGCCAAAGTTTTAGCGAACATAATATAAAAGAATAAAACAAGACTTTTTCATTATTTTTGCACATTTCGTTTTTGCAAATAAATAACGCTAATTTAATGTGTATTAAACGCCCATTTAACACGCGTTAAATTATCGCTAACCATTAATTCTGTTGTAGACAATAAGAGGTAATAATCTTGTTCTGTCCCCCCCAAAAAAACAAAATGTTTCCATACTCACAAAATACGGGTCATTATGTCAGTTCGTGTACCCTTCGTATTACCTTCGTATCTCCTTCGAGAGTCCTTCGTAATTATTTCGTGTCTACGCAACTATCAAAAAGAAAGTAGATTTACGAAGCTCTGCTGTCAAATTGCTAAAATTACGATAATTCAACAACCATTATTCCAAGTCATCCGCAAAACTTTACGGTCAATCTACTTGCTGGCATCGATGCTTTGTGTTATTTTCCAAAGAAACCTGCCATCAATATTGTCAAAACTACCGATAATCAACTTACTCTTTTTTAACAAATTCGTCGAACTCACGTTAATGTTATATTTTACATCTTCCAAAGCTCAAATATAAAAAAATCCCAACTCCACGACTTGTGAAATTGGAATTTTTAGTTTATGAGATTTTGAATATGCAAGTTCTTTTCTCTGAAAAAACTTACTACATCTTAACTCTTATTTTTCAGAAACAATAATTTTCTTAACGAGTCCATCGTTATAGATGACATAGTTGATACCTTTCTGTAACTGTGAACGGCTAGAACCATCAGGACCATATATTGCCTTGACATTATTAGAATCACTCAACACATTATCTATACCAACCTCTGCATCATGCTGTGCCTGAAGAGCAGCTTGATAAGCCTGCTGAACTTCTTCTACAGAAGTAAGAGTACCATTTTCATAAGCCTCCTGAACGCCAGAATCTGCAAAACTCTTCTTTCCGACCTCATTGAGATTCTCAGATTGAGAGATGATAGAAGCAATAGAGACATATACGGCAATAGAGTTATTAGCATTGTTCATGGCTGTTCTCAGATTGTCATGAGCCGCAGTCAAAGCCTCAACGTCATTAGTTTTAAGGGCGTTTGTAGCTGCTGTCAAAGCGTCATCAAGAGCTTTGGCAACCTCTGCGTTCATCTTTTGTCCTACGAGTCCACTTGCAGAATTAATAACAGCATTCAAGTTATTCTTAAGCTGAGTAACAGTATTATCTAAACTTTGCGCCTCATCATATGCTTTCTGTACATCATCGACAGAAGTAAGCGTACCCTTATCGTATTTAGTCTGCATTCCTGAAGCTGAGAAACTCTCCTTACCAGCATCGCCAAGATACTGAACTCTCTCAAGGATACGTGCTATTGCTTGATAAACCTCGACAGATGCCTTAGCGTTCGAAATAGACTCTTTCAATGCAGCCAAAGCACTCTGCAATTCCTCCTGATCCTTTCCTTCCACTGCAGTCGTAGCATCAGAAATTGCCGCCTTGAGAGCATTCAATACTTTAGCATTCATCTTAGCATCTACAAGAGAAGTTGTCTGAGACAAGAAGTCAGATATGCTATCCTTCAGAGCAGGAATGACAGTACCTCCATTGATGTCAAGTGTGATAATGCCATCCTCAGACTCACGTATGTTGTCAATAGTTTGACCTAGAGTTGTTCCCGTGAATACAGCATAGCTTGACATTTCTCTTACAGTAACCTCTTTACCATTTTCATCAGTATAAGTGTATGGATAAAGGTCTCCTTTAGTATTTTCTGCCCAATCAGCCACGTTTTCAATAGATGTGACATTCGCATACGAATACTGTTCGCCGTCAGCAGGCACAGTAGTAAGTCTTTGGTGGGATGCTGTTTCATTGATAGCATAATTAGTAGTCCATACAGTAGCCTTATAATCAACATGAGTGATTAGAAGACCATGTATTTTTCCGTACTTTTTGTACATAGGAGTAGGCCAACCAAGATAAGTGTCATATCCAATGTTCTGTCGATTCTCAAGGATAAAATACTCGTTAGTATTGGCAGCATTAACAACCTTGTATGCTTTTCCTGTAGTCTCAAGTGGTTCAAGAGTAAGTGAGTAAGCCTTATTAGGATCAAGAGTGATGATTTCTCTCCATCCCATGAACTCCCTTTCATAGGCAGAATAACCAATAGGGCAATAAGCAGTGATCTGGTAGCATCCAGTGTCCATGATGTCCCAGT
This sequence comes from Bacteroidaceae bacterium, assembly GCA_024695315.1. GTDB lineage: Bacteria > Bacteroidota > Bacteroidia > Bacteroidales > Bacteroidaceae > Minthosoma. Next base: position 11,478 of record JAILIJ010000036.1, on the reverse strand, counting down.
AATCCATTCCGTATGCTTTAGCACCGTAAAGGTCAGGAAGTCCTAAACCGTGAGATAATTCATGACACATAGTGCCAATTCCATCTACTTCTCCATTGTATAGCTCGCAAGTACATCCGTATGATCCGAAAGTAATTGTCGAACCATCTACAGAAACTTTCATCTGGCTTGTACCCTCCTTTGGCCATATAAGGTTTGTGTTGTTGAGTGACGCATTATTCTCGCCCTCTCCGGCATAAATGAAGAATACCATATCAACAACTCCGTCATTGTCATTGTCAAAAGAATTCCAGTCAACATCGTATTGAGAAATTGCAAGTTTACAAGCCTCAGAATAGAACTTATTGATGTTAACATCTTTTGAATTACCACTATTCTTACCATAATAAGAATATGATTTTGACAAAGTCACAGGACCGATAACCTGAAAATCAGGAGTAAACTGTCTGTATGACTGCTCTCTAAAATATGCTTTTACAGAACCATAAGAAGGTGAAGCATCTCCATCAGTTAGATTACAAAACTTATCATAATATGCCTTTATTTCATCCGCAGTCTTTCCAACATGGAAAGTAGTGTCGCTGAACTGTACAAGTACCACAGGCACCTTTGGACTGCCAGTACAAGGCAATGGGGCTGATGCGCGATTTCCAATCTTACGCATTAATGAGTTAGATGAATAGATGAGAGAATAATCTGTTGTATTCTCAACATGACCACGATGAAAGATTTGCTGCGCTGGAGCAGATACTGACATAACCGCAGCCATTAACATAAAACTAAACTTTTTCATATTTACAATATTACTTATCTTTCTTATTTGGCACAAAGGTAATAAATTATATGGATATGAAAGAATTTTTACGACGAATGTAACATGAAGTATAGATAAATGTGCCGTTTTGTAAAAAAAATGAAGTACATTTGCAAAGAAGAAAAAAATCAATGAGTTTTTTCGAGTATTTGAGTTATTGAGGATAAGCATGAAGAATGTACATTTGAACTTTTCATAGCCCAACTCTTAATGCACAATGGCGAAACTCTCGAAAAACTTTATTCTCCACGTTTAATTCGAGAAAAATACTAATATAAATAAATATAGACAATGAAAAAAACTCTAATTGCTATTTCAGCTTTCCTCATGTTTGCAGGAGCAAATACTATTGCACAGGAAGTGCAGAATGACGCAACAGCGCCACTCCACCTCATGAAGCCTGCCTACAAATATAATTATGGGGTGCCAAAAGCGACAGACGTGAAGTCCACCATGGACAAAATAAAAGATTATCTGACTGCCAACACATACACCGAGCTTGATGCCAGCGGTAAGAATCTCAAGCGAGGAACTTTCCGTCTGACAAGCTACGAGTGGGGTGTGACATACTCTGCCATGCTTGCTGCCGGAGCTATTACGGGTGATGCAAGCTACACAAGCTATGCCATGGACCGCATGCTGTTTCTTGCTGACATGGCACCAACATTCAAGAAATGGTTAGATGAGGGCGAAGAGATTGACCCTCTTATGATGCAAGTCGTAAGTCCAGATGCCCTTGACGATGCAGGAGCTATCTGTGCCGCAATGCTAAAGATGGAGAAGCTATCAAAGACTGACAAGAATTTCAGACTCAATAAGAAATTCCAAAAACTTTTGGACAATCAGATTGCTAGATACTATAATTTCATCACAAAGAAGCAATACAGATATACTGACGGTCAGTTTGCCCGTCTACGTCCAGTAAAAAACACAGTATGGCTCGACGATATGTTTATGGGCATTCCTGCCTTGGCTCTTCATGGCAACAAGGATGAAGCTATTCGTCAGTTCACTCTCTTCCACGACAAAATGTGGGTAGCAGAAAAGAACCTATACCGCCACGGATGGGTACCAGGCGACTACCACCCTTCTTTCTTCTGGGGACGTGCTAACGGATGGGCTTTACTCACAGCCTGCGAGATTCTTGACTGCACAGAGGACCCAACTATCATGGCCTATTTCAAGCAGCACCTAAATGGTCTTATGCCTCTTCAGAGTCACGACGGAGCATGGCATCAGCTTCTTGATAGGAATGACACTTATCTCGAAACTTCATGCACAGCCATCTACTGCTACTGCATCGCTCACGCCATCAATAAGGGCTGGATTGAGCCAGAGCCATACATCAGTCAGGTGCTATTGGCTTGGAACTATGTTGATGCTCACGTGAATAAACTCGGACAAGTTGAGGGCACTTGTGTAGGTACAGGTCTTTCTTTCGACCCAGCATTCTATGCATACCGTCCTGTCAACAACTTCGCCGCACACGGCTATGGACCTGTGATCTGGGCTGGAGCAGAAATCTATAAATTGGTATCAAACAACTGTATTAAGATGAATGACTCTGCCATTCACTATTATCCAGAAGATCCTCAGACAAATGAGCCTATATTCTATGTAGGAGAATAAATGCTCCACGTTTTTTGAGCATTAAATTAGTGTTTGAGCAGTGTTTGAGCAGTGTTTGAACGCTGCTCAATCACTGTTCAAACACTGCTCAAACACAAACTCTGACATTTATTTAACGGGCGTTAAACGACCATTAAATGATATAGCACATAAACAATAAAAGGCGGGACATCCCGCCTTTTATTGTTTTACATATCTGCCAATACCAACCTTATTTCTCCAAAAGAATAATCGTCCGGAAGCAGTTTCTTTATGTCCGTAAGAGTATACGCACCATCAAATTTAGCAACAATCTCCCGTATCTTAGTTTGATGCGCCTTACTTACTAGTTCGTCAACAGATAATTCTCCTTGCTCAACAAAACTGGCAAGGTGTCCTTCGATTGTACTCACAGTAAGAGCTCGTTCCTTAGCAATGTCAGCGATTGTCATACCATCACGATACATTTGAAGTGTCTGACGCTGCGACTCTCCCTTTACCCTCTTCTCTTTCTTTTCTGCCTTCACTTTGACGGTATCTGCCGACTTTGCCGCTTGCTCCCTATGTGGGGTAAGGTCATTGAGCGACGACTTAGCCTTAGCAGAGAGGTAATTGCTGACCGAGAACCCATTTTCACCAATATATTTGAAAACTCCAATTTTGACAGCAAGAGACAATTTGAAGGCATCAAGCGCATTATTATACTGAGTGCTTGTGGCCTTGTTTCCTATCTTAATACTCCATGAAGACATAATCGGAGTAAAGATTTCGACCATTTTATTCATGAAATACTCAGAAGAAGCATGTAGACGCTCTTTCAAATGCTCACTCTGTATGCCTTCCTGACTCAAAATTTGAAGGTACTGATTTCTAAAAATGACGGCTACATCGACCAGCGATTTTTTTATCAAATCCTTTCGCTCCTTAAGTAATGCGAGGAAGTCCGGATATTGATTATACAAATGTTCATCCACCACTCGTGTCAAATAATTAAAGTCATCCATAAATGGGATGAAGGAAAACATTTCGTCTAAGAGGCTTAAATAATAATCGACACGCATCTGTGGCAACTGCTCCTTCATGCCTACAGCCTCTTCCAATTTTCCATTCATATAAGAGTTTACCGTGGCATCGGTAATGACTGATGCAGCCTGCATAGGTTTCGCAAGTACCATGCCTTCCAACGTTCTGCATCGGCTAAGCGCCACGTATGTCTGTCCATGAGCAAACGAGCTATTGATGTCGAGCACGGCATGGTTGAATGTCAATCCTTGGCTTTTATGTACCGTTATGGCCCATGCCAAACGAAGAGGATACTGAGTAAAGACGCCTTCCACTTCCTCTTTTATGTCCTTCGTCTGCGGGTCAATGACATATTTGGTATTCTCCCAGTCTACCCTTCCTACATTTATGTTTCGTCCGTCTTCCTTACTCCACACCACTATGTTCTCATCGTTATCCACGCCTCGCACCACTCCAATCTTACCATTATAATAAGCATGAGCACCAGAAGGATCATTCTTTATGAACATCACCTGCGCTCCTACTTTGATTACGAGATTCTCGTCTGCAGGATAACTGGACTCGGGAAAGTTATTTTGCACCTTAGCCTTAAATGACATCGGAATTGCATTGATATTTTCCAGCATCGACTCATTATAGCTCTGGGCCATATTGTTATGGGTTGTCAAACGAATCCAATCTTCGCCTTCTGGAGGAACAAAATTAGGGATATACCTTGAATTCAGTTTATCAATGGTAGCCTGATCCACGGTATTATTGCGGATATGTGCCAATATATCAATGAAAGAAGAATCCGATTGTCTGTATATCTTCTTGAGTTCTATAGTAACGTATGGTATCTGCTGTAAGGCTTTGCTGCCATAGAAATATGGAGTATCATAGTAAGGAGACAATAGGGCCCATTCAGACTCCCTTGCCACTGGTGCAAGCTGTTGTAGGTCTCCAATCATAAGTAGTTGAACACCACCAAATGGTTTGTTTCTGTCCTTATATTTTCTCAGTTCCGTATCTATGGCGTCAAGCAAGTCACAGCGTACCATAGAGATTTCATCGATGACGAGCAAGTCCATGGTCTTGATGATATTCTTCTTTTCCTTGCCCGTCTTATAATAGGACTTACGCTCATTCTGCTGCCCTGGCACCATAGGGCCGAAAGGTAGCTGAAAAAAGGAATGTATGGTCTGCCCATTAGCATTGATAGCAGCTACACCAGTAGGAGCAAGCACAACCATACGCTTAGGGGCTCTCTCACGAAGTCTTCGCAAAAAGGTAGTCTTTCCGGTTCCTGCTTTACCCGTTAGAAACACAGAAACATTCGTCTCTGTGATGTATTTCCAGGCAAGAAGCATATCTTCGTTTCGCTCCTTTTGAGATGTCAAAGACTCCATCTGATTATCTTCAGAAACAAAATCTATTTGTTCCAATTCTGCGGCCATTTCCCTATAATCCATAGCGTTTTATTAAATTTTATGCGATTCTAAACTTTTTGCATTATTGTCCGTCTTACTAAAGTGCTTACGAGACATATCCTACGTATCACAAAACACATATATAGTAGACAAAAATAATGTCACAATAAGAAAAAATCATTTGCAAAATTAAACAAAATTGTAACATTACGTAAGAATATCACAAGAAAAGAATATTTTTGCACGTAAATATAAAACCATAAGAAATACAGAAATAATGAGAACAAACTTTTTATCAATTATCTCAATTTTCACAATTTGTTGTGCTGCATGCAGTTCTGACACCATCACTATCACGTATAAAGGCAATAACGTGGAAGTCTCGCCAGCTCAATATGACAATGTGAACATCGTGGTCAAAGATGGGAATGTCAAGATTCAGAACTTTGTCAAAGATAAGGAAATGACCTTTGTGTTGACTGGGGAAAGCGAAAACGGCACATTCAAACTCAAGACGGATACTAAAACAAATATCGAACTTGACGGACTGAAGCTTACCAGCACCGAAGGAGCTCCGATACATATCAAAAACACAGAACTGGTGACTGTCACCGCTGTAGACAATACCGAGAATACCATCACAATTACTGCTTGTGAAGATACGGCTAAGCATAAGGCTACTGCCATTCATGCTAAGAGTGCACTTGCCTTCAACGGTAAAGGTACGCTTAACGTTATAGCAACAGGAGATGGCTGCAAAGGTATAAATGCAAAAAAATCTATCACAATCGACGATATTACGCTTAATGTGAAAACGACTGGTAATAATCTCGGTGAGGACACAACAAAAATGGCGTTCCCTGGAGGACCTGGTTTCGATCCGAATAATATGCCGGAAGAGATGAAAGCTCACTTTGAGGAAATGAGAAAAAAGTTTGAAGAGATGCATAAAAACGGTGAGCACCCTCAGATTGGGCACGGCGGACCTATGGGTGGGCCAATGGGCGGACCAATGGGCGGACCAATGGGAATGGGGCCTATGCAAGGCGATTCAATTCATGGACCAATGCCAGGTCAGATGCCTGGTGGACCTATGGGCATGGGACCTGGAGGCAAAAAGGACTATGTAGGCACAGCGAAGGCTATAAAGTGTAAGGGAGTTATAACTATCAATTCGGGTAATGTCAACGTAAGTACAGAAACTGCAGGAGCCGAAGGTATAGAAGGTAAGGACGGCGTAGTCGTAAACGGCGGTGAAGTTAGAGTAAATTCTTCAGATGATGCTATAAATGCTAACGGACAGATATTCTTCAACGGGGGAACAGTAACGGCAATTAGTAGAAATAATGATGCCGTTGATGCAAATTTGGGTGGCGACATGCCTCCTTTCTTTGAGCAAAAAGACAATGACAAAGAACTGAAATCTGCTATCATCATTACTGGAGGTAAAATTCTTGCTTGGAGCCAAGCTGGTGCTCCAGAAGAAGGTTTGGACTGCGACAACTATCCTATAGAGATTTCTGGCGGTACAGTATTCTCCATCGGCGCAGGCATGGGGGCTAGACCATCTATGCCAACAGCAAAAACGGCTAAACAGCCTACAGTTCTCGTAACTGGGCTAATTATCAAAAAGGGCACTCCTGTTGAAATCTTCGAAGCCGATAGCAATGGTAAGGCTACAGGCTCAGCCATAGAATCTTTCACACCTGAGATTGACTTCAACGGTAGTTCCAGCCTCATATCTTCTCCGTCCTTCAAGATTGGAAAGAAATATGTGATTAAGTCTGGCGCTGAGAGTAAGGTTTTTGAAATAAAAGAAAATGTGAACTTCTAATAGTTATTATTACTATCTGCTTAAAGCTTAAAAGCTACAAACTATATGTCCGCAACGCCAACAAACAGGTATTGCGGACTTCTTTTTTGAAAAGTAAGGGTCCTCAGTCAAATGATGCAAAAACGAAATGTACAAAATGTTTGTTTATGCCCCAATTCTTATTCTTCTTAAAAGTAATACTTCACAGTACCATACGGATGGTACTCCAGTACTTTGCGGGAAAAACTGCAGTACCATGCGCAAAGTACTGGAGTTTTTCCCGCAGAGTACTAAATCATACTCCTTAATGGCTTTTTGTTTAATGATAGTTTGTGTGTCTACTATTCCTGCCTAAGCTTTGCTTTTTTCACGCAAATGTGCGGTATGAATATAAAACGGACTGTAAAATTTAAGCCTTCACAAACGGCGTCAAAGTCGTTTGTGAAGGCTATTCTTTATGCAGGCCAAAGGTATTCAAAAAAGCATGAATATCGTCATCTGGTCCACAAAAGGATTTATCTTAACGCTTGTCGTAATCGTCAAGCTTCTTTGTGTAATAGCGTCTCAAATCTTCCCAACGGTAATAAGGATACATGTCCGTCTTAACAGGCATAGTAGCCTCCTTCTCATTCAAAAGAGCCTTGACGAGAATATCACCCGTTCCCTTCTTAGGACGGTAGAAGACGAGCTGTACGTTACATCCCATTGGATAGATACGGTAGTTCACCCAGTAGTCCTCTAGATGGTCAAGGTCTTCAACCTGACGTCCACAAGAGTCAAGTTCGAGAAGACAAGCGTAAGGCATAACACAGACCTCGTGGCCAAAACGTAGAGTGGCGCCATTAAAACTGCGGTTGTTGACAATAGTGTCTGCCGTAGCAATCACGTTGCGAAGAAGATTCTTCTGGCTAAAAGGCATATTACCCTTTGTCTGTGGAGCAGGTCCATATCCCAAATACCACTCAATATTCTTCCACTTCCACTGATCATAACACTCCTGCTCAGTAAATAGCGGATAGAGATTGATATCCGTATCGTGGCTCTGCATATTGTTAACCACATTAAACAAAGAGCGCATAAAGGCCCCAGCCTTGACATTATCCTTCACATAAGCCTGATCGTTGAAGAGTACAGACATAAGTCTATCCGGATGAGTATATTTCTGCTTATAATCGTTTATGATGCTTGATCTGCTACTTGCACTTTCTCTAAGCTTTTTGTCCCAATCAGCATTAAGGTAATACTGGAACGACTCGCTCACATCATTATGGAATCTAACCTTACCATTGAATGCAGCAATTTCCTCACATTCGGCACCCATAGAGAGAATACAACGAATGACCACGGTACTTCTGGCATCAACTTGTGCGTTTCCGCTGAAAACTTCTGGGAAATTCTGAGTCATACGCTTACCTATTCCATGGTGCTGACGCTCACCCACCGATGTCAGTTCACCAAGTCGATCCACCGTACAAGGATAAAACTCCTTTAGATCACGGAGTGCCTTCTTACCCGTCTCAGTAAGTTTTCCTCTCTCATCTGCTTCCTCAAATACACTAATGACACTTGTATATTCATTCTTATTGATGAGCCAGCGTGAACCGTGCCTTGCATAATGGCTGATATAGAAAGGCTCATATCCCTTAGGCGCCTTAGTCAAAGGTTTTGTTGGCGCAATATAAGCCATGTGATTACTACCAGAACGTAGAATGTTTTCATGAATCTCTTCTCGCGCAGTCTGTGCCGAGAGTAGCATAGGAATTGCAAAAAGTGAAGAACAGATTAAGCCCCTCACAATAGACTTGTTTATCTCCATTGTTTTCAATAATGTTTTTAGCAATTTGTTTTTAGGTACGTAGTGTTATTATTAAAATTTTCACAAAGATAATTATTATTCTCAAATAAATGCGTATTTTTGCAGAAAATATAACAAACAGGATAAATATGAATTTCTTAGTTACAATTGTATTACTTGTAATATCGAATTTATTCATGACTTTTGCTTGGTACGGCCACCTGAAACTTCAGGAAATGAAGATTCTCCCAGAGAATACTCCGCTCTATGCTGTAATTCTGCTATCGTGGCTCTTTGCCCTCGCGGAATATACATTTATGGTACCAGCCAACAAATTCGGCTACAAGGGCAATGGCGGTGCTTATTCGCTCATGCAGCTCAAAGTCATTCAGGAAGTAATTTCACTTGTCATCTTCACCCTCTTTACGGTGGTACTGTTCAAAGGCGAACAGTTGCATTGGAATCATTTTGCAGCCTTCGTATGCCTCATACTCGCAGTTTTCTTCGTTTTTCTGAAGTAATTCATTTTAAAGGAATATAAAGAAACTCCGGAAAAAGAGGAAATCCACTCTTAAAGTACGACAAAGACACTTTGACACGTAAGTTCAATTCACAAAAAATATACAACAATGAAAAAAGCATTATCAACTACAAATGCTCCTGCAGCTTTAGGTCCATACAGCCAGGGCATTGAGTCAAACGGCACAGTTTACGTAAGCGGACAGCTTCCTATCGTACCTGCAACAGGCAAGTTTGCTGAAGGTGGCATCAAGGAAGAGGCTCGTCAGTCACTTACAAATATTAAGAACATCCTTGCTGAAGCAGGCTTGACAATGGACAATGTTGTCAAAGTTACTGTTCTTCTTGCTGACATCAACGACTTCGCTGCAGTAAATGAGGTTTATGCAGAATTCTTTACTGCTCCTTATCCTGCACGTTCTGCCTTTGGCGTTGCTGCTCTTCCTAAGGGCGGAAACATCGAGATTGAGGCAATCGCAGTTCGATAAAGTTGACTGCCGTTTGATACGGGAAAAAGCAAAAAAAGAGTGAAGACAAACTTGCCTTCACTCTTTTTTCTTTTTATATGTAATTGAGATTCTTAACCTAAAAGCTTACGAATCTTTAAGATTTCAACACTTTCAAGAGCTAAGAAACTCAAAAACGGTATTACTTGTTCTTAATATAATCAACAATCCAAGCACCAACTTCCTTTGTGCCATACTTAGCTCCGCCCTCAACCTGAATCTCAGGTGTACGAACATTAGCATCGAGAGAAGCATTTACAGCCTCACGGATGAGTGCTCCTTCCTGCTTAAGATTGAAGTACTCGAACAACATAGCAACAGAAAGAATCTGAGCGAGTGGGTTTGCAATATTCAATCCCTTTGCCTGTGGCCATGAACCGTGGATAGGCTCAAACACAGGAGTATGCTCACCTGTTGAAGCTGATGGAAGAAGTCCCATAGAACCTGTGATACAAGAACCCTCATCTGTCAAGATATCGCCGAAAGTATTCTCAGTTACCATAACATCGAAGAACTTAGGTTCCTGAATCATACGCATAGCAGCATTATCTACATACATGAAGTCAGTCTTTACTTCTGGATACTTAGGAGCCATTTCCTGAGCTACTGCACGCCATAGACGGCTTGAAGCAAGCACATTAGCCTTATCAACAACAGTCAAGTGCTTATTGCGCTGCATAGCGTACTGATATGCAACCTTGAGAATGCGCTCTACCTCATTACGAGTATAAGCGTTTGTATCATAAGCCTCATCTGTACCCTCTTTCTTAGCACCAAAGTACATACCACCTGTAAGCTCACGGATACAGATGAAATCAGCACCACGTACAAGCTCATCCTTAAGTGGAGACTTGTGGATAAGACAATCGAAAGTTGTTACTGGACGTATATTAGCGAAAAGTCCAAGCTTCTTGCGCATAGCAAGAAGACCCTGCTCTGGACGAACCTTGGCATTTGGATTATTATCGAACTTAGGGTCACCAACACTTGCAAAGAGTACCGCATCAGCATCCATACAAGTCTTGAAAGTGTCCTCTGGGAATGGGTCACCAACCTCATCAATAGCGTGAGCACCACAAAGGGCCTCCTTGTAGCTAACCTCGTGTCCAAACTTGGCAGCAACTGCATCCATAACAGCCACACCCTGTTCCATAATCTCTGGTCCGATACCATCACCGGCCAAAACAGCAATCTTAAGTTTCATATTGTATATTTTAACGTATTAATTATTCCTGTTAATGCTATGTAGAACTTACAATTTATAAGTTCTTAGCCTTACAAGTTGCAAAAATACATCATTTTTTTTAATTAAGACGATAAATTGCTATTCATTTACACTTTTTAATATAAATTTCCGTTTCTTACGCGCTTTTCATACTTTTGTGTCAAGAAATAGTGAGCAACCATATAATGTGCCCATCACCTACCCAAAACATATTACCCTAATACCTTACCCCTTTAAAAAGCGAAAAGCGCTAATCTCACGACCGGCGCTATTTCTGTTCTCAATAAGTATTAATTTTTTTAAGGTAAAAAGATTGTTTTTAGGATGCTGCAAAGTTACGCACTTTGCCTTTAAGTGCAAGTATTAATATGATGTTACAAAACATAAGTGTTCGCACACAACAATAATTTTCCACTTTTTAGATACTTTTTTCCTATTTTTAAGCTAAAAATGGACAATCGTACACTTCTGATATCTTACAGAAATCTCCACACAGCCTATAAAACTCCAGGATTTCGAAATATCCATGATATAATCCATGACATTTCGTTTTTGCAAATATATAATGGCTGAATAAGTATTTTAAAAGAAATGAAAAAAGAGCAAAAAAAGACGAAAAAGGTAGTTCTTCGTCTCACTTATCATATTTTTGTAACGCATTTCTTAGACAACGGTCTTTACGAACCCAATACGAAGGAGAAACGAACCGTTGCCGAAGGAATTTACAAGTGAAATGCGTCGTAAAATTTACTACTTTTCTTACTCA
>JAILIJ010000348.1 GCA_024695315.1 Bacteroidaceae bacterium | reverse complement strand
GTACGATTGTTTCAACCTTATATTCTTCTCCTGTTAGCGTGAAACTTCTCTCTAAGGAATCCTTTCCAGAATTTATATTTGAAAAAGTTATCGTTATGTTATATTTGCCAAGTTGATCTAAACGATATTCCTTTTGCATCTGTTTGATAGTATCATCTAACAATATGGTTCTCTCTCCATTAGGATAAGTTAACTTTATCGTCCCACGTGATGATGTGGGAATATTCTTAGATGAATAGTCAATATTCATGTTACATTGTCCTTTCAGGCATGTTGCACACGATAATAACAGAATTAAAACAGCAAGTTTGTATTTCATGAAAATTTAATGTTTGTTTTTTTTATAGAACCCTTTCGTTTTTGGTGCGTGCATTGCCGCCATACGAATAGACTATAGGTTTGAAGTTTTCGAGTGGCTCGTTGTTGATAAGGACTTTATCAACGCATAGATTAAATGTTAGGGCTTCTGTCTCATGCTGGTATGCGCCCGTGTAGTTATTGTTGAATATGAGTTGTAAACCTTCAGAGACAACAACGCTGGTGCGTGTTATAGGATAGGCGAATCGCTCGTCAGGAACCATTTCTGTATACAGGTTGAAACTGAAATAGCTATTATCTACTCGTTTGAATTGGTATGTGGCACGTACTTGTGCGGTCTTCCACTCTCGTATTTGCTGTGCTATTGTCTCGTCTTTGACCTGTTCTGCAATGAGGTCGAGCGGAATGTCGAGCCTGATATCTTCGGCTGATTTTACCACAACATTTTCAATGGTAGTGCGAAAATTTTCATCTTTCAGCCCATACTTCAATTCACCGGTATAGTCCTTTTTAAGTTCAAAGAGGGCACGCTGGGCGTCAGTATTAGAAACCTTGTCGTCATCGTCATCGTTGCAAGAGGTGAGGGAGAATGCAACAAGTACTATAAAAATGTTTCTCCAAATTCTTAGTGTTTTCATCTTGTTAAGTTCTTCTTAATTATACAATACGTTAGTTCATTTTTTATAGTTCTTGAACAAAAATAAAATTGTTCAATTTGTCATACTCGATTCATTACTTATCTTGGTTTTGTAATTCATAATAGGCATGAATCATTATTGACCTGACAAAGATAGACATAAAATTCGATATTATTACAACCTTTAATTGGATATTTTTAATAAAGTTAAATTGTAGTTAAAAAGACAATAGATGTAGCGGATAGAAATATAAATTTTTGCTAATAAATAAATCGAAAAAGAGCATAAACAAAGTTTAAGTAATTTTTTGTGAATTTTCGAAAACCTGATACTATTTTAACATGGCTGACACTTTAAGAGTTAAACTTTCTTAAATCTTTAGTTGAGTATATTTGAAAATTTGCAAGTTTGGTATGATTTTTCTATATTTGAACATTCATCTGACGATGAGGCTGAGTGTCCGATTTTCTCAGAGATGGAAGAAGAATTTTTCAGTAAGAAAATTTGATTTCTATCATAGAAGAAAATTAGTAAATGATACGAAGGAATTACGAAGGAGTTACGAAGCGTTGTCGAAGGAGGTGGGGTAGAAAAATACGTTCTGACGTTATTTTCTCCAAAATTTACTAGATAGTAGAATGCAAAATTATTTACTTTTAATCCGTCTATCTACTAAGTAAGATTTTCCATATTTCTCTTTGGTACGAAATCTTTTTCTTTATTCCTTTTTAAGTAATAGTCGTCGATTGATAATCATTTTGTTTTGTAATTAAAACCTATTTTTGTACCTTTGTCTATGCAAATAAAAAATCCGTGAATTTTATTATGAAGTCAGTTATAATACTTGATAATGCGTCACAGGGTGATGCGGAAGAAATATGTCGTGGAGTATGTGAGTATGCAGCCCTTGCGATGACTTTTCAATTAAGGGAAACGAACTCGTCAACCAGTTTTGTTGTTTCTTGTTTTGAAAAGAATAAGAATGTGCAGGAATATTCTGAGTTTATATCTGATTTCCTCGCTGTGGTATGCGATTTCAATAATACAAAACATACAGCAGTTCAAGTACGAGGCTATATAGACGGTAGTCTCGTTAGTGGTGATGTGGCAATTTCGGGTGATTTGTGCGTATTCTTTGATTGGGCATCGTACAAACCATTCTTTGTGGACTCGCAAAACAGACAGTTTGTAGAGGATTATGATATGGAGAAAACTCTCGATGAAAATGACGGAGCCGTATCGCATTTGTGTCTTATGCCTGCAAAGGATTTGTATGATAAAATGTATCAACCAGATTTTGACGAAACAGAATTGGATAGATGTGTTGAAATAAAATCTTTTGACACATCTCATTTCGAAACTCCCGAGGTTACTATGCCGATAAATAAATCACGTTTTCGCACGTCTTTAATCTATGCACTTTTTCTACTAATTCTCTTGCTTCTGTATTTTTTGTTTTGATACCTGTATTTTGAGTATTAGAATATACGAGAAAGAAAAACAAAATACTTTTTACAAGAAATATGTAAATTAGCGGATGTGTCAATTGTACACTTCTAACTTGTTGTAAATATACATCTTATGATTTACGTTTGGACGTGTAAAATGTCGATTTCATCATTGAGGGATTTTTTTTGGTCGAAATGGTAGTCAATATTTTTGTACCATATCAAGAAATGAAGAAATTGATAAAAAAAACAAGAAAAAGTTTGTTTTTGATTGACGGAAATGTTTGGAAATTTATATATTTGCATCATCAAGAATGGTCAAGACATACTTTGTGACTATATACATCGTGATTGTTAAATATATTTATTTACCTTTAAATTCTTATTCGTATGAAACCTACTGATCTTAACCTTGAAGGAACTTATGTTGAATTGAAGTCTAACCGCTACAGTACCGAGAATGATTCTCGTGATCTTGGACATGAAATTGGTAACGAAATTTGGTACTAGGAGGTTATGGAGTCTTCGATTATGGGCAGGCAACGAGTCCTGCAAAAGTGTTTAAAATGCTACATTAGTAGTTATGAAATATTAGTTTAATAGCCAACCTGCAAGTTTTTTTGTTTGGTTGGCTTTTTTATGCTCATATGCCAATAGTCATGAATTTAGATAGAGAAAGTGAAATATGTTAGTAAGAGAT
>JAILIJ010000012.1 GCA_024695315.1 Bacteroidaceae bacterium | reverse complement strand
GTCGTCAGCAAGAGAAGCAAGCTTCTCTCCTGTTACCCCTCGACTTGCATGTGTTAAGCCTGTAGCTAGCGTTCATCCTGAGCCAGGATCAAACTCTTCATTGTAAATTTTATATTTTTGTATGTCTTACGACATTACTTTTCGTTGTCTGATTCGGCCAGGCTTTCCTGCTTTATTCGTTTATTTCTTTTTGACGTTTTTGCTTGCTTGACCAACCGAAGTCAGTCTTGCTGCCTTGTCTTATGTTGCAGTCTGTCAAAGATCGATTTCTATGCTTTTGGTTTTCTGAACGTTTCATCTTACAATTTGTAAGCGTTTATGTCGTTCGTTCCTGAAAGCGAGTGCAAAGGTACGGACTTTTCCCGGAATAACAAGTGTTCCGCCATATTTTTTCTCAAATTTCTACACTTTTATGGCATTTTTAATATTTTAGGACACTTTAACAGAAATACAGAAACTTTTAAGGGTATAAAATAATATTATTCAGGATTTCTCTCCAACTCTTCAGAAAGCACACAAAAGCCCATTTTTCGTTCTTTCCAGCGTTATTTTTTTGAGAATAATCTACATTTTTATAAAATTTTTCATTATTTTATCGAAAAAGTCAAATAAAAAGATCACTCAAAAATAATAAATGGTACGATTTTAGCGGAATGCAAAGGAATATTTCTAATATTTTCCGCCGATAAAAATCGTAAGTTGAGAAATAATTTAATGGAAATATATAAAAAGATGAAGCTATATTATAAATACGCGTTCTGATAAAACAACAATATACAATAAGGATCTTCTTTTTTTGGAATATATCTACTAAGAAAAACCTATTTTTATAAAAAATTCACATGAATTGATTTATCAAATATCTAAACAACAAGAAAAACATCGAGAATGTCCGACTCTTTATATTATATAATAATGTAGATGAAAAATTAAAAGACAAGACGTATTCCTGTTACCGAACAAAAAACTGACAACAAGAGACGTCCGGACATAGTTTTCTACCCCACCTCCTTCGGCAACCCTTCGTATTACCTTCGTATCACCTTCGTAACACTTAGGTGATATTTGTTACTCAAAGCACCGTCAGATGAATGCACAAATATAGCACTTGAAATGGCAAATTGCAAGTAAAATCATTATTTAATTCATTTTTTGCTCATTTTTATGTTTTCCAACCAGTTTTTCATTCTTTAAAACATTGTACTACAAAGAATTATAACAGCATTATTTTATATCAATACCTTTATAATTACAGACAAACTATAATATATCCTATGCAACTTGTCTAAATGTGATATTTTTACTACATTTGCAGATGTTATAATAAAACATAAACATAAATGAAAAAAACATTATTATTAGCGACAACAGCTCTATCAGCTATAATGGCAAGAGCAGATGAAGTAGAAGTGAAAACATTAACCTATGCAGGCCCATTTGTCGTTCAACAGCCAGTCATGATTGACGAGACAGATGTAAACAGCAAGACGTTTAACGATGGTAGTTTTCTGGATGCATCAGTAAACTTTGAGAGTCTCAAAAAAGGACATTCAATAACAACAGGTACGCTACCAGGCTGTGAGTCAGGCAAAGCATTACACTTGTTGGGATTTACCATATCCAACACTTCTTACTCTACCGTAAATATTGAAGTTGATGGAATAAAAAGCTATCAGGTGTATCTCGACGATAAACAGATAAACGGAGGATATTCTCAATTACAACCATCTGTACATAATGTAGTCATCAAATATCTATCACAGCCAGGACAGAGCGACTCGGCAACAATAAAGATTGACGGCGAAAAACTATTAGTTGGAGAACTTAATAGTAACACAAAACGTCCATATAACATTTATGACGTTCTAAATGCAAAATCATATTCAAGTGTTAGCATATCTCCAAATGGAAAATACTTAATCTACAAAACTCGTGAGACTGCTACAGGTGGTGCTGTCACAAACCATGTCTACCTTAAAGACTTGAAATCCGGTAATGTGATAGAAAAAAGGCATTACATTAATTGGATGCCACGTACAAACAAATGTTATTTTGTAAGCAAGAACGATGGGGTAAAAACATATAGCATTACAACTATAGATCCTGCCACACAAGCAGAAAATGTTATATGTACCAATGCGCCACAAGTTCAATTCACGATTTCACCAACAGAAGACTATTTAATATATAGCGTAGAAACAGAAGGTCCAAAAGAAAAGAAAGATGTTTTTGAAGTTATTGAGCCTGACGACAGACAACCAGGATGGAGAAAACGTACTAACTTATACAAGTACGATCTGAAATCAGGATTAGTTCAACAATTAACATACGGACATCATAACGTATGGTTAAATGACATTAGTTGCGATGGTAAATACATTCTTATATCAAAGAGTGAAAGCCATCTTGAGGCACGTCCTACGACAGTCACAAGTCTATATCGATTAAATCTTGAAAATCTAAAAGTAGACACTCTGATTGATAAAGACGGATTCATAGCTTCGGCACAATTCTCACCAGACGGTACACAAGTAATGGTTTCCGGTTCACCAGAAGCATTAGATGGAATTGGCAAGAATATCAACGCAAATCAGACTCCAAGCATGTACGATTATCAGCTTTTTCTTTCTCCTACTATAAATGCTGGGGCTGACTTTTCACCAAGAAATTGGAAAGCACTCACACGTGATTTCAATCCAAACGTTCAGTCATTTATTTGGTCAAAATACGATGGTCAAGTATACCTCAATACAGAAGACAAAGACTTTAAGCATTTATATAAGTTAAACATAAAAACTGGTAAATTCAAATATATTGATTGCGGAGAAGAACTTCTTGAGAGCTTCAGCATTTCCGATGCCTCTAACATGATGGCCTACTACGGCCAAGGTGCGTCAAATAGTGACCGCCTATACACAATGAATACGAAAAATTCAGCCTATACGCTTATTGACGATATAGATAAAGATAGATATAAATCAATAACATTAGGTAAATGTGAGGCTTGGGATTACATAAATGAGAAAGGTGATACAATCTGTTGTCGTTATTATCTACCAGCTAATTTCGATGCAAGCAAGACATATCCTATGATTGTAAACTACTATGGTGGTTGTTCTCCTACTTCACGTACATTCCAAAGCCGTTATCCTCAGCACGCGTATGCTTCACTTGGATATGTGGTTCTTGTGGTAAACCCACGTGGTGCAACAGGTTTCGGACAAAAATGGTCAGCCGCTCATGTAAACACAGCCGGCAAGGGTGTCGCAGAAGATATTATCGGAGCAGTACAGGGCTTCTGTAAAGATCATTCATTTGTAAATTCAAAGAAGATAGGATGTATCGGAGCAAGTTATGGAGGTTTTATGACGCAATATCTCCAAACCGTAACAGATATTTTTGCTGCGGCAGTAAGTCATGCAGGAATATCCGACCACACAAGTTATTGGGGTGAAGGCTACTGGGGATATTCTTATTCCGAGGTGTCAATGGCCAATAGCTATCCATGGACAAGAAAAGACCTTTACGTTGATCAATCCCCACTATATAATGCAGACAAAGTGCATACTCCACTCTTATTCGTTCACGGAACTGGCGACACCAATGTACCAGTCGGAGAGAGTATCCAGATGTACACAGCCCTTAAACTGCTGGGTAGACCTACAGCCATGGTTCTTGTAGATGGAGAAAATCATTGGATTTTGGATTACAACAAAAGAATACAATGGCAAAATTCTATTTGGGCATGGTTTGCCAAATATTTACAAGATGATAGTACATGGTGGGATAGCATGTATGGTAAAAAGGCATTATAACCCAATTAAAAGAAGAAAGAGAACTTGATATATATATAATAAAAACACCTCAACTCTTTTATAAATAGAGTTGAGGTGTTTTTTATAATTATTTTGTTTTTATTACTTCATGGAATATACCACATCCATAATCTTCTTTCCGATTTCATCTGCAGCCTCCATAGTGTTAGCTTCAGAATAAACTCGGATGATAGGTTCTGTATTTGACTTGCGTAGATGAACCCACTTATCAGGGAAATCAATCTTCACACCATCAATATCATTAACCTCTGTACCAGGTTCGTTTTTATACATTTCCTTAACCTTTGCCAAGATTGCATCAACATCAGTATTAGCGTCAAGATCTATACGATTTTTTGCTATACAATACTCTGGATAAGTAGCACGAAGCTGGCTTACTGTCAATCCTGGTTTCTGCTGACGTTCATGAGCAAGGTGAGAAAGGAAAAGTGCAATACCTACAAGAGCGTCACGTCCATAGTGAGCAGCAGGATAAATAACTCCGCCATTTCCTTCACCTCCGATAACTGTATTAGTTTCCTTCATCTTTGTTACGACATTTACCTCCCCCACGGCAGCCGCATTGTACTCCATGCCATACTTACGAGTCACATCTCGCAGAGCACGAGTAGAAGAAAGGTTGCTAACAGTATTTCCAGGTGTATGTTTGAGAACATAATCAGCTACAGTTACGAGTGTATATTCCTCGCCATACATTTTTCCATTCTCGCAAATGAAAGCAAGACGGTCAACATCAGGGTCAACAACAAAAGCTACATCCTTACCCCCCTTTGCCATAAGGCTCATGATATCAGAAAGATTTTTTTCCAAAGGCTCAGGATTATGCTGGAAATCTCCTGTAGGCTCTGCATAAAGTGGAGTAACTTCATTTACCCCAAGTGCATTAAACAGTTTTGGTAAAATTATGCCGCCCACCGAATTGATAGAGTCGAAAGCGACCTTAAAGTTTGCAGCCTTAATTGCCGGAACATCTACTAAATCAAGTCCAAGCACAAGATCAACATGCTTCTGATCATAAGTATCATCCTCTCTATATTTACCGATATTATCTACATCAGCAAATTCAAAATCCTCAGATTCTGCGATACGTAATACTTCATTACCCTCGGCAGCATTTAGAAATTCGCCCTTCTCGTTAAGAAGTTTTAGAGCATTCCAATGGCGTGGATTATGACTTGCTGTGATAATGATACCTCCACACGCACCTTCCATAGTTACGGCAATCTCTGTTGTAGGTGTAGAAGCCAGACCGATATTTACAACATCAAACCCCATACCCATGAGGGTTCCACAAACCACATTCTTCACCATTTCACCAGAAATACGAGCATCTCGACCAACAACAATCTTATTAGTCTTCACACTTGTTGTACGGCGAATTAGAGTTGCATATGCAGAAGTAAATTTTACAATGTCAAGTGGATTTAGTCCATCGCCAGCTTTTCCGCCAATGGTACCACGAATTCCTGAAATTGATTTTATAAGTGACATAACTTATCTTATTAATATTGCAACAGCATTTTATTTTTAGAATATTCGAAAATAAATATCACCAGCCAAAACCATAAAACAAATTTAGTTTATCAGTATAATGACCAATAAAAGATTTTTCATTTTCAACTTATCTAAAATCAAAAGCTGCTAATGTTGAATTATCAAATATCTATTTATGAATTTTACCGGACCTATCTACCAAGTTGATAACTCAGCTCATAGTAGTACGGATAAACATAAGACGAAGCTACGGATGTACCGGATGTATGTGGGACAATAACTCTCACTTTGGCAACATCTGAAACATCACGTGATAGGCGTATGTAGTCTAGAGGTTTAAGCCATCCCTTTGGTACCACATAGCTATAGTTATTGTACATCAACCCTTCCGTGAAAGACGCCGTATATGATCTTCCTTGGTGTGAATATGTAACTTGCATCTTATCTACAAGGTAAGAATAAGTAGATATATTATTCCAAAGTGTTGTATCACCAGATTGAACATTATACTCAAGGAAACGGCAAAGAACGAGTTTATTCACCGTACTATCTTCAAATTCCTTTGCCATTTCAACAAAAGAGCGTCCGCTACCTTTATTTACAATCTGCAAATATATACCATCATCTTCAAATAGAACAAACTCATTCTTTGCCGTATCTGTAAGCGAGTCCTGAGCATAGAACTGACTTTCACTAATAACAGTAATTGGTCCTA
>JAILIJ010000370.1 GCA_024695315.1 Bacteroidaceae bacterium | reverse complement strand
ACCATCCTTTTCCCATTTTGCTAATGAGTTCATCAAGAGCAGGTATCAAGTCCATAAGCACTTTACTCTCTATGCCTAATTTATTGATGGTGTCAACCATACATCCAGGAATTTTAGCAGCTTCAGCCTCCAATTGTTTACCCTTTTCTGTGAGGAAAACAATCTGTTGACGCTTATCGTTGGAGTTGTCACGCCTACTGACAAGGTCGAGTGCCTCCATACGTTTAATGAGTGGAGAAGTTGTGTTAATGCCAAGTAACAATTTCTTGCCAATATCATTTATTGGTTGTTCATCTTGTTCCCATAGTACCATAAGGACGAGGTATTGCGTGTATGTAATACCCAGTGGCTTCAGGTATGGTTCATAGTTCTGTGTAATAAGTCTGCTTGCCGTGTATAGGCGGAAACAGAGTTGATTTTTTATTTTTAACTGTTCGTAAGCCATAGTCAATTTGTTTTGTAGGTGCAAATATAGTCATTTATTTTTGATGCGAATTCATAAAAGGCAAAAATGCAGAACATGATTATTCATGGTTCTGCATTCTGACTATTTTTGTACGGTTGTGTGGTTTTACTATATGACGTTAGGACAGAAATCAGTATATTCTTCATTTCCCAACGGTCTTACGCTTACAGAACCTGTTTCACGCATTCTTCAACCTTTGCCATATCTACAGTTGGCTCAAAACGTTCTATCACCTGTCCGTCTTTGCCAATAAGGAATTTAGTGAAATTCCATTGTATGTCATCCTTCTTGCGAGGTTCTGGATTGCTCTTGTTGTACAGATCCTCCATGATGGCTGTCAGTTTTTCGTCATAGGCATTACCAGCGTAACCCTTTTGACTCTTTAGCCATGTGAAAAGAGGAAGTTCATTAGCACCATTTACGTCGCTTTTCTTGAACTGTGGAAAGTCTGCTCCAAACTTGAGAGTACAGAACTCAGTAATCTCTTGGTCGCTTCCTGGTGTCTGATGACCAAACTGGTTACAAGGGATGTCGAGAATCTCCAGTCCCTCGTCTTTATGTCTGTGGTACATTGCTTCCAGGTCCTCATACTGTGGAGTGAATCCGCATCCGGTAGCGGTGTTTACAATAAGGAGCACCTTACCCTTGTACTGTGAAAGGCTAACTTCGTTACCTTTCTTGTCTTGTAATTTGAAATCGAAAGCTGTTGTCATATTCTATCTTTTTTTATTCCAACCATCTCATTTGGCTTGTTAGTAATATAGACTTACTCGCCATGTGAGACGGCTGAATGGTTGTGTATTTTGTTAATTGTTTTCTATTCATGTTTCGGAAGTTGTGGAATGTAAAGACTATAGTTGAGAAAGAAAGCATACAGCAAACGCAAATTCATTCGTCTCTTTTACTTCCCAATTATTTCTCTTTAACTTTGTAGTATAACTACTTACAAAACTTTAAATGTCTTATTTTTTTGTTTGTCAAGTCAAAGATCGTGTTTTGTTTCTCACATGGCAAATGTATGATAAAATAGTTATATCGCAAGCGTATTATATGTGTTTTTTTGTTTTTTTTAGAAAAAATCGCAGAAATTAGAGGAATAAATTCATCATATAGGAAAAAAAGAGTGTTACGGAACGACTCAACTTTTTTGAAGTCCATATTCCCCTCTCCCTCTTTTAACTATTCCCGAAACTTAAATAATTAAGATGATGCTTGTTGATTTCTGTTTTTATTGTTATCTTTGTGCACTTTTATTAATCCTAAGTAAATATTTGAATGAACACTAGCAAAAAACCGAAAAAGACTATAGGCAGAGCGTTGCCGATGCCAACGCAGGAACGTTATATTTTGCTGGATGCCCTGAGAGGATTTGCCTTGTTGGGAATTGCGATTGCCAATTTCCCAGAATTTGGACTTTATACCTTTATGGATAAGTCACATGTCATGGCCATGCCTTCTGCGGATGTTGACATCGTTGTACGTTTTTTGGAATGCTATTTTGTAGATGGAAAATTCTATACCATATTTTCCGTTCTTTTCGGTATCGGCTTCGCCATAATCTTAGAACATGCCTTAGCACGAGGGGTAAACGGCTATCATATATTTTACCGCCGTATGCTTCTTCTCTTGCTGATGGGACTATTTCATCTTTTCTTCATTTGGAGTGGCGATATACTTGCTCTCTATGCGCTTTTGGGAATGCTCCTGCCAGTCTTCAGAAATATGAGTAATAGATCCTTACTTATAACCGCAATTGGATTGCTTATCTTACCAGTATTTATTGACGGTTGTGTCGAGGCTTTCAACCTCCAACCCTCACGTTGGTTCCAGGATAAGATGTGGGAATACTGCGGCATGTATGGTATTACACATGAGAACTACGCAAGTTGGCTTCAGCAACAGACGACATATACTGGCATGTTACAATTCTTGGTGCAGGGAGCCTTCGAGCGAATGACAGAATTTATTGATGGCAATCGCTATTTCAAGGTACTCGGTCTTTTCCTTATCGGATATTATATTGGGCGCAACCGTCTGTATGCAAAGACAAAAAATATGGCTCACAGACTCAATAGGGTGGTGCTCTGTAGTCTTTTCCTGGGAATACCGCTATCCGTTTTCTACTCTTGGAGTTGTATGGAAAACCATTTATGGGGGCAGACAGTCCATTCCATGCTTTACACCTTTAGCGTCTTTCCTATGGGATTCGCTTATATTGCTTTATTTACCATACTTTGTAATCATTTTTCCGATAGCGTCATTTTCCGACTATTGTCTTTCCCTGGCCGTATGGCTCTCAGCAACTATATATGTCAGAGCCTTTGGGGAATATTACTATTCTATGGAGTAGGATTGGGACTTGGCACTCAGGTCGGTCTTTGTTACATCTTAGTAATAACACTTGCCGTCTATGCCATTGAAATGTTCTTTAGCCAGTTATGGCTCCATTATTTACGTTATGGTTTGCTGGAGTGGATTTGGCGAATGCTCACATACGGTAAGTGGCTTGGCATTAGAAAGTGATTCCCAGATTGAAAAGTTTACAACATAATGTGTTTGAAGTGCCCGAATGGGCACTTTTTTCTTTGACTTTATTTCTTGAAACTATAGTATTTCTGACCGAAATATGATATGGCCACAGTTATGAGAGAAACGATAATATTTGAAGGAGTAGGGTAAACCTTGCATACATCCACGAAAAACTTCAATCCCACATAGTTGATTAGGATATTTACACCGATAATCTCCATATAACGTACCAACTGCTTGTCGCCACGAAGTGAGGACTGCGTGAAGGTCACATTACGGTTGAGCCAGAAACCAGTAAACAAGGTGATTGGAAAAACGATAAATTTCGTCGCTATATGGGATGATAGCGTTATGATGCCCAAATCCACCATCTGGTGCTCCAGTCCGTAATTATATATCAAGAAGTATAGACACCAGTCGAACACCATATTACCACCTCCACAAGCTGCGTATCTAAACAACTCGGGGGAAATAATTTTTGATAGCGAAGGAGTGGGGGCGATTAACATTTCGTAGAAAAAATTAATCACCATTGCTATGGATGCTCTTAGTGTGTGCATATCTGTTTGTAAAAAAGTCTAATGATCTTTCGTGCCATATCGACTTGTTAGTTAGTGGTTAAAAAGACCCCACAAATGTACGAAAATATTTTGAATGTACAAATTTTGTATTCTCTCTTGACATTTTTTTACTTTTTCCCTTTTATGGTCATGTCTCCACTTCAGTCTTTTTTGCCGGAGAAGGTGAAGTTCACCTTATATCCGTTTTTGTAGTCGGGAATGATGACATGGATATTGAAATCAAGATTGCCGTTTCCCACGTGTCCGGAAGCCTTGGTAACGTTAAAATCTTTGTTTAGGGCACTAAAAAGTTTGAATACCTTCACGGAGATATGTCCTTTTCCCGTAGCCCCCTTTATCTTACCGTCTTCAATCTCCAGATGCGTTTTCTTGCCATCCAGGTCGATGACGTGATGGGCAGGACCGCCGTCGAATGTTAGTTTTCCCGTAAGCACATACGTGCCCTCATTCTTTTCTATGGCAAACGTAAAATCTTGCTGATGACGTTCCTTGCTTACAGCCTCGCCGTTCATCACCACGCTTGTTATTTTTCCCGTATACTTGCCTACAATATCTTTCTGTGCATGTGCCATCCATGTTGTCAACACAAACAGCAAACTAAACAATAATCTCATATTTTTATTTATATTTT
>JAILIJ010000339.1 GCA_024695315.1 Bacteroidaceae bacterium | reverse complement strand
ACGCGCCTTATATCTATCTCCATTACAAATGACAAGCTGTGCTTGAACAATAGGAGCAGCACGACGCGCTCTGTTTTGACGCGTGTCACGCGGATAAACCAGGTCTACATTACAATAATTTCCAAACGTAATATTCTCCACCTCCACATCATTACCTGTAATGTGCAGCATAGTGAAATTTCCTGTAGCCCCATGCGTTTGCCCACGATTACAAGCCAACACAACATCCTCTGGGTTATCGCTCTGTCCGACAAGACGAGTGCGACTAAGTCTGACTTTCAAGCCATAAGGAGTATTGTCACCTGGTTCCGGTTTACGCACACTCTTATCATCCGGGTCATCTATCCAATAAACCCCAGGCTCTATCCTAATCTCCGTCCATAAAGAGTCATCTGCAAATCGTTCTGCATATCTCAATGCCTCATTGACAGAAGCAAAGACTCCACGTTTAACATTCGTTCTACCTTGTTGACGCACAACTAACAAATGTTCCTCTGCCTGTCCCATCATCGCCACAAGAAAAAACGCCAAACCTAAGATTATTTTCTTCACACAAGTAATATTATCAAATTGAAATTTCATAAGTGTCATGATATTGTTTTGGACAAAGTTACATATTTTTTCTAATTTAGAATTAGGAAATAGATAAAGAGTGGGAAAAGAAGAAGATAAAAACAAACAATAGTTATGCGAATTGAAAATAATAGTGGTCTAACTGTACAAAACAGCTATTGCATTATGTAAAAAGCCGAAGTCAATATTTAACAGTCATTAAATGCTTGTTAAATGTCCATTAAACATTCATTAAACGTTCGGTAACTGTTTGAGCGGTGTTTGAGCAAAAAAATGAAAAAGTCTTGTTTATTCTTTTATATTATGTTCGTTAAAAACTTTGTCTCTTTAGCACACCTTCATATAGAACATTTTTTTCATCGAAGCAGAATTATTTCTTTATTCCTACTGGGCAATTCTATGCATATTGCGAAACAATACTTGAAATCATTCAATGGTACGGTCGTATCACTCAATGATACAGCCATACCATTGAATGGTACGACTGTACCATTGAATGATTTGGAAAAATTCTCCTGAATAATAGAACAATTCTTGCAGAACTTTACAAAATATTTTGCGCCGAATGAAAGAATTATTCAACATTAAAAGTCCCATCACGGCTTACAACGAAAAATGCTAACAGACCATGTTTGCTTAATCATAGTTTGAGCGGTGTTTGAGCACCGTTCAATCACTGTTCGAACACTGCTCAAACACTGCTCAAACACTGCAAAAACGAAATGCACAAAATGAATGTCCGTAACAAAATCTAATAGGATTAACTTTGCAATTTTTGAAACTCAGAAAAAATAGGAGTAAATAAAACAAAGGAGTGCAACCAAATACACATTGGTTGCACTCCATAATTATCTAAAAATTCCTACAAAGTAGAATTATCTATCAAAGAAAGCCTTTCCCTTAGGTTCTGTCTTAGTAAGAACAATCACATTATTTGTAGAATTTACTTCTTCAAGTTGGATAGATGATGGATCATCTACATTATCAGTAGTGAGCTTGAATGTTCTCTTTAATGGAACAAGATCATAATTTTCATCCTCACCAAGACCAAATGAGAATGCCATATATTTATAATTATATGTTGCATACCATGTTGCATTCTTTCCGTCAACACCATTAGCGGTAAATGCAATATGGTCATTATCGATAATCTCGGCATTAAGACCATAAGTTCCATAATATCCACTACTTACAAATGTTACACCATAAAATGACACATTATCATATATGATAGAACCCAATGAAATAGATGTGATAGACTCTTCAAGGAAATCCATACCTTTTTTTACTAAGTCAAATGTAGCCTGACCCAATGAACCTGCATTGCTATAGCTTAGATACCATGTAGAAGAAATAAGCTGTTGTGAAAGTGGAAGAGTATATGGTTCTATGCGAATATTTGGGTTATCAGTAGCTACCCACTTCTTATCTTCTGAGTAAGTGAAACCGCTAAATTTCTGATCTAAGAGAGTATACTCTTTATATAACTTCCATCCTGTCTCTGTAACACAATAAGGAACCTCTACTTGAATTCCGTTTGTAGGATCTGTGTATGAAATGAGATTTGACTGAATATCATGCATAGCGTTTACAGTGTCATTACCAACGATAATAAGGTAGTTAGCCTTATACATCTTTGTGTACATAGAATCAAGACCGCTAAGGTAATTCTTCCATGTAACTTCAGACTTGAGCGGAGTCATGACGATACGAGAACCATGCTTCTTACCTTTCATCACAATGCTATCACTTGATGAAGAAAGAATACGAAATTCGAAATCACCAAGCATACCTTCACCAGCATCACCTACTTCAAGCGGATTAATAGGGTCAGAATAGAAGTGAATGACAGGATTATATGTATCGAAAGATAAAATAACACCCTGGCTCTGTTCCAATTTGAAATGTGAAGTTACAGAAGTTGCTACTGTATAATAAAGATCACTAATAGCAGTCACAGAGCTGTCATTATTGAATTTCCATATCATATTATGACCACCATACTGAGTGTCGGCATAATACTGTACGAGCCATCCATTAGGTGCTGACTGCAATAGAGCATAATCATTATCGATTGTTTCAGATATACGCTCTGCAGATGATTTGTCAAAAACATCGTCCACTTCAAATGAACATGACGCTAATGATAGGATCATCAAAAGTGCAAGTATTGAATTATATATTTTTTTCATAATGCCTTTTCTTTATTTTAGAGATTTTAGGTCAATAGATAGAGCCTTGATTGAATGTGAGTGAACAGAGTCACGCAAAGCATCCATATCTATGCTCCAAGAATCCTTGAGATACTTTCTGATAATGTCAAGTTTGTTGAGAATAAGATCTCTTGATGTAGTATCAAGCATAGGCTCCTTAATATACTCAAATACAGGGATTCTATAATATTCAGGGACCATATTACCTTCTGCATCATATACGTAATCGCCTTCTGTTGTAGTCTGATAAACAATGCTATCGCCATCTTCATGTCCAGAAAGTACATTCAAATATTTCTTAGCAGTCATGTTTGGATAATATATATCGATACCGGTTTCACTTTCTAAGTAAAGGAGGGTCTTAGACTGTCCAGCATACTTTGGAACTTTGTTTCCATCTGCATCGAGAAGATAAATATAATTGCCTTCTTTGTCCAAAGCATAGACTACATTACCGTTGGCATCCTTAGAAGGAACGAGTGAACCATTTGAATTAGTCTGGTAAATGTAGTTGCCATTGGCATCCTTAACATAAACATAATTACCTTTGGCATCCTTCTTATAAACGATTTCTCCATTTTCATCGGTAAGTGTGTCACAAGCCTGCTGAAGAATCTTGTTCCATCCCTCTTCTGAGAGAGTGAGGTATGTAGAGTATGTCTCTGCAAAATCCTCATTATACTCACTTGAAGCATAACCAGAAACGAAGCCTTCCTTTGCAGCTTGAGTGTCAGACACATTAATCCAGTCAGTAGAGTGGAATTTACCAGCAGACAATGTTCTGTAGTCCGTAGTATAGTTCTTTAGCTGAGTGAGAATGTGACAGAACTCATGATGCATAGTATGGAAATAATTATAGTTCAAATCCATTGGGGAATCTGACTTATACTTATATGGCTCGTCAAAGTTCAAGAAAAGATTATTAAAATCGATATGGTTTATACCGAAAAGATTGATGGCAAGTCCACCTTCAGCAGTACCAAGTACTCTTTCGTGCTGAGATGTATACTTCCATGAGCCAAATAGAATGACCTGACGGAAGCAGTGCTCCTTAAGGAAATTATCACCACCGATTTCGATATATGGTTTCATCCATACTTCCTGAATCAGCTTTGCCATAGCTACAGACTTGTCAAAGTCTGCAGGTACCACATTATATGCCTGGTCAGAAAGTTTATCATTATAAAGGTAGTTAAACTCAATGTTATATGGCTCTGTATAGTTTTCATACAACCATTGGTCGAATTCATTGCGATTAGTTTCAGCAGTATCAAAGATACTTGTAGAACTAATCTCATCCTCACTACATGAACTTACGCCCAGAGCAGCAGCAAGCAATAGTAAAATATTTATATGTTTCATTTGAAATCTCAGTTATAAATAGTTAATAAAGACCTCATCTTGGGTTAGCCTCAAGACCTGCATCTATGACATCGACTGGCAACTGGATAGCACCACGAAGGTCACCGGCCTTAAAGATGAGTGTTTCCTCCTTGTCAATAGGGTGAGAATATTCAATACCCCAACGCTTAACATCCTGGAAGCGCAATCCTTGTCTCCATGTCTCAAGTCTACGCACTTGCAGAATGAGTTGGATGAGGTTAGTCTGTGTACCTTCAGCAATTGTGAATCCTTGAGGATGGAGTTTCTTCCTTGTTGATCTCATCTTATCCTCTGTTGGATCTACTGGTGCTTCAGGGATTACTTTGCCGTAGATAGAATCGATGAGTTCTGTTGTCAATGTTGGTCTTACACCAGTACCTTTCTTTGCATTAGTATGAGCATTAACCCAAAGCTGCATATCAGCGATGGCAGACGTAAAGTCATTTTTCATTGTATATGCCTCAGCACGAACGAGAAGCGCTTCGTCTGTAGTAAATGCAACTTCAACAGTATGAGCATATCCTGTACCATTAACTTTATCTGTGTATTCAAAGACTTCGCGGAACTTTGGATAATAAACAGTTTGATTATTTCCATAAAGACATGCTGCTTCGTACAAAGTATTGTTTGTAGAACCATTCATATCAGGCCATGAACCTCCTTTACCAGGTGCCCATGGTGAGTAAGCCCAGAATGTTTCATACTTTGCCATAGCATAGTTATGTGCAAATCTTGCAAAACTAGGAGAGTACATAGCACGACCATTAATAGAATAGCTTGTAACAATCAAGAGGTTTGCTTTATCAGATGAATTGATATATGCATTGAAGATGTTATCTACACCTGATAAGCTACTGTATGTTGATGGATCTCTCAATACTGATGCAGGATTATTTCCTAATGCTTTTGTGGCATATTCAATAGCCTTGTCATAATTATGATAATAGAGATTGAATCGCGCTGCAAAAGCGTATGCAGCCTTTGAGTTGAAGTGGTATGCTGGAACTTTAAGATAAGAATCGTCAAGCAAAGGAAGTGCTTCCTCAATATCTGCATTGATATTCTTATAAGTCTCAGCTAATGTACCACGTGAAGTTACATATTCACCAGCAGACTTTGGGTAAGGAAGTCCGAGGTACTCGTCAGCTTTTGTTGGATCGTATGCCATACAGAAAGCATTTGTAATCTGGAATATGGCATAAGCACGACAAAGGAGTGCCTCAGCTTTTAATGGAAGAGTACTTGAGTTTTCTCCAACAAGAGCTATACCAGCAAGTGCTTCATTGGCTGTAGCAACTTTAGAATAAGTACTCTGCCATACAGACTTTGGATCATCATTTCCTGTTTCTGTTACCTGTTGGAAACGATATACTTTATCTTGATTTGGCTGAGCTGTGTAGTTGTCACCATTATCAGTCACGTTGTCTGAACTGTACTCCATCAAGAATGCTGTAGAATGATCAGGATAGGCTGAAATAAGCAGATTCTTAATCTTTTCTACAGAATTGACTTCCGCACGATCATCTGGTAACTTATCAAGGAAACTGTTACAAGATGTCATTGTTAGTGCTAAAGCAGCAACTAATGATATATTTATTTTTTTAATAGTCATAATTCAATGTTATTAAAGACCTAATCTAAGAGTAAATGTAAACTGACGTGCCATAGGCATAGCTACACCACCAGAATTGAAGAATTCAGGATCCTGACCATTAAGCTTCTCATCAGCATAGATAAGGAATAGGTTTGTAGCCTGAAGCTTAAGATTCATAGAATTAATATGCATAGCTTCGATCCATGAACGTGGCATGTCGTAAGATACTGAAATTTCCTTCATACGAATGAAGTCACCCTTAGCAACACGTTCTGTTGAGAAATTGTATGCGTTATAAATATATGACAAATATGTATTTCCCTGCATTGTACGGAGGTCTGCGATTGCAGGAATTGTTGTGTAGTTCTCGTCACCCGGCATTGTCCAACGGTTCTTGAACTCTTTACCCATAGAAGAAAGGTCTGAATAAGAAGAGTGGAATGTTGGATCGAGACGAACAACATTTCCGAAAGAATAAGTCATGAACACGTTCAAGTGCCAGTTCTTATAAGTAAATGTGTTTCCGAGTGATCCTGTTATTGTTGGCTCTGTTGGACCTTCATAAACAAGATAATCAGTATTTCTGTCCTGGAATTCAACGCGAGAATTTGTGAGGTTTCCTTCTTGGTCGATAACTGTTGGTATACCATTCTCATCAAGTCCCATAAACTTGAAAGAGAAAAGTGAACGATAAGAATATCCTTCCTTCGTGAATCCATTTCCAGAAATCATGTCAATGATTCTTGAATCCGACTTCAAATCAGTAACCTCTGTATTAACATGTGAGAAGATGAAGTCTGTATTCCATTGGAAATCCTTTCTAATAATATTCTTAGTAGAAATAGAGAGTTCCTCACCGTGTGACTTCATAGAAGCGACATTTCTGAGTGGCGTAACACCGCCACCATCTGTACCATTTGAAGCAAGGATACCAATGAGGTCAAAGTTGTTACGAGTGTACCAGTCGAACTGTACATTGATTCTGTTATTGAGGAAACCGAGATCTACACCTAAGTTGAGCTCATGCTTCTTTTCGTATGTAAGGTCAGGATTGGCAACAGCTGAAAGTCCAAGACCTGTCTCCTTATCTATAGAGAATGGACGCCATACATTGTAACTCTCAATGATAGAAGAAGAGTTGTCAGTTGCTGGCATATCACCTGTAAGAGAGTAAGAAGCCT
Organism: Bacteroidaceae bacterium; assembly: GCA_024695315.1. Lineage (GTDB taxonomy): Bacteria > Bacteroidota > Bacteroidia > Bacteroidales > Bacteroidaceae > Minthosoma. Next base: position 2,969 of record JAILIJ010000339.1, on the reverse strand, counting down.
TGAGTGTTGCATGTGAAAGAACACTTCCAAGTTTCTCTTCAAACCAAGTTTCTTCATGTGCGTTCCATGCACCAGAAACGTTCCATGTAGGTAACCAACGAGCGTCACTATTCTTACCTAGACGGTTGCTTCCCTCATAACGTAGTGTTCCGTTGATTGTATAACGACGTTTCCAAGAATAAGTAGCAGTACCGAAGAAAGATGCCATACGGTTGTATGTATGAGAGAGAGAATAATACATATCATTCTCCTCTGAAGCCTGCTTGAAATAATTATAGTCATAAGAGCCAATATATCCAAGGTCATACTGCATACCAACTCCCCTATAATAACTTTTTCCACGTTTAGTGTCACTAACTTCCATACCACCAAAGAGATTGAGGATATGATCTTCATTATACACGTCATTATAACTTGCTGTGAAACGAACATTCCAGTTATTCATATTGTACTTTGTTTCATTGTAGAAACCTCCATTTGGAAGAACTGAGAATGGAAGTGAGTTTGGCTGGTCTGGATCTGTGTAAAGCCATGGATTGGCATCACGAATAGTGGCATCATCCATAGCACGGAAAGAGAGAGCCTGGTTTGAATTGTCCTTGATATTATTTGCCTGTACTGTATTTGAGTATTTATATGCTACGAGAGCTGAGAGTTCTACAGTAGAAATAGGCTTATACTTGAGTTCTCCCTGGAACTTAGTATCTATCACATCATAGTCTATGTAGTTGTTTTCCAACTCATGATGAATATTAAATGGTGCATAATTGCGTGTATAATATTCATTAGGGTCAAGAGTACGTGATGTGTTGAGTGCATAAGAGTAAGGGTTGATGTCAAAGTCACGGCTAACCTCACCAGTAACAGGATTAACACTACGAGAAGTAGTACCTGGAGCCTTCTGGTTACGGTAAGAAGAGTTACCGATGAAATTCAACTTCACCTTTTTATTAATATTATAAAGAGCATTGATGTTGAAAGTGTAACGACGTACCTTACTTGCTTCTGTCCATCCTGGATCGTCCATCAAACTGAATGATGTATAGTACTGTGCCTTGTCAGTACCAGTAGACATACTGATGGAGTGGTTCATCTGGATGTTATTGCTGAAGAGTTCATCGAACCAGTCTGTGTTACGCATCTCTGCAGCACGCAAATAAGCATACTTAGCCTCTAGAGTATTAGCGAGTCCATACTTTCCTGAAGTAGCATCGTACTGGTTCATGAGCTGATACATCTTTCCGTACACACCGCTTGATGCTGAACGGTAGCTGCTTGTCATGTTCAAGAGACCATTTGCCTCCATTTCCTTATAAATACCCATCTGCTCCTGAGAGTCCATGATGTTGAACTGGCTATAGCTTGGGCGCAGACGCATTGTGTATTCACCAGTATAGTTGATACGTGTAGTACCTTGCTTACCTTTCTTAGTTGTCACAACGATGACTCCGGCCATGGCACGTGCACCATAAATAGATGTAGCGGAACCATCCTTGAGGATATCGAAACTCTCGATATCGTCAGCGTTAAGTCCTGCTATAGCAGAAGAAATGACTGTCTCTGCATCACCAGAAGAAAGAGCATCGGCATCAACTTCTGTTACATCTTCAAGAATGACTCCATCGACTACCCATAGAGGCTTTGATGAACCATAAATTGATGTAGCACCACGTACACGAATCTTAGGAGCAGTACCGAAAGTACCACTTATATTCTGCACGCTAACACCTGCCACCTTACCTTCGAGTGAACGGCTGATATCTGCAACACCATCAATCTTAGCCTTGTCAGCATCGATCTTTGTGGCAGCACCGGTAAAGAGGCGCTTATCCATTACGTGCATACCTGTAACAACGACCTCTCCAAGAGACTTATTGTCAGGTGAAAGAATGATTCTCAAATTTTTGCCACCTTTTACTGTTCTGGATTCACATCCGATATAACTAACAGTAATCTGTGGACGAGGCTGTTCCGTCTTAATAGAGAAACGACCATCGATGTCCGTAACTGAACCTTCCTTTGTTCCTTTCAAACGAACTGTAGCTCCAACGATAGGCTGACCATCATCTTCAAAAATGACGACACCAGATACTTCATTTTGAGCCAACATAGTTCCTAACATCAGAAAGAAACTGATGATAAACAATGTTAATCTTTTATTCATGTCTTTTAGTTATAAAATGGAATAAATTTAAATTTACACTTTTTATTAGTCAACCAGGGCCCCTGTAGGATTACATAATAATCCTTTTAACGTTATGGGTCAATGTTGGACTAATTTAATTTCTTTTTTTCTTTTTTTCTTTTTCTCATAATTTTGTCATTTTTATTTATTTGTATTGTGTTGAATGGCATTATAACATGCCATGAGGTATAAACTTAAAAGATTATTAGAATAATCGATGTAGCTGCTTTACATCTTACAACTGCGCAAAGATACTTATTTTTCGTTTAAATGGTTTAATTGTCTTTAAGTTTTTTTAATATTTTATAACAAAAAGGTAGAAAAAACTAAAAAATGAATGCAAAACTCTTAAAAAAAACACATTCACATATTTTATTGAGTGAAATAACAGTTTTTTATCACAAAAAATGACATATATTAAGAATGTGAAAATTTACTAAAAAAAAAGAATTTGGGGAATTAAGAATAATGATAATTCATAATTTCCCAAATTCTTTGTTTAAGCATTAGACATAAAGTAGTAGAAGAGAACGAACAAAAGGATTATGCCAAGGACAACAATAGCTACCTTTAACTTATCCTTTGGATATTCGCCATAAACTTTGCCTGATCGGCCATCAATAACAAACTGGTACGTCTTATCTTCTATTTTGAATGCTCCTACCCATAGTGGAAGAAGAATATGCTTAAACATAACATCGGAATATGTTGTATCCTTTGTATGAACACGCTGTCCATTACCGCCTATGCTAAGTCGCACATCAGAATCGATAACATATTCCAT
>JAILIJ010000276.1 GCA_024695315.1 Bacteroidaceae bacterium | reverse complement strand
ACCATGGTGAGTTTTTGTTTATTGATAGATGTGCGTGTGGCTTATTTTTAGCGTAACATTAGTGTTTGAGCAGTGTTTGAGCAGTGTTCAAACGGTGTTTGAACAGGCAAGAACTATTGAAAAATGCGAAAAGGTTCTTTGGGATAAGTTGTAATGGTGCATTTGATGCTGGATATTTCTGTCATTTGAGCGCAAAAGTTTATGGAATAGGCAGCAGAAATTATTCTCTTATTGTGGGTGATTTCAATAATTTTTCCGCAACAAGCAGAAAAATACTCTGTATGAAACAAGAAATTTTTCTGTTTAATACGAAATAATTCTTCGAATCATTCAATGATACGACCGTACTGCTCAATGGTACAGTCATACCATTGAATGGTACGACCGTACCATTCAATGATTTTGAAAATTTTTCCTAAATAATAGAACTATTCCAGCTGAACTTTACAAAAACTTTTGCGCTCGAATGACTGAATTATTCAGCATTAAATACCTCATCACTGCTTACAACAAAATATGCTAACAGAACCAGTTTGTTTAATCACCTTTTGAGCAGTGTTTGAGCACCGCTCTAACACTGCTCAAAATTTGTACTAAAACAGAGATTATTTGTTTAATGCTAGTTAAACGATAATAAAAAAGAAAGAAATCCAGACATAATCAATATGCCTGGATTTCCTTATTATTTCAATATCAAATTTGATAAGAAATTCTATATCAAAACGAGGGATTATTTCTTAATCTTATAAAGTTTGAAGCTCATTGGCTTGAGTTCGTCGTTAAGAACAGTGTTAGCTTTTCCGGCCTCACACTTGAGTGTGCTGTTAGAAGGCACAATCTTGTTAGGATCGTCAAGAGTGTTCTCAGCGTTGCGGTCAGCATAATAGAGTGAGATGACGTCAGCTGTACGCTCGCCCTTCATGCCTTTCAGATTTACTGTTATAGCCTGATTATTGTCGCTTGTGTTAACCACCTTTACGAATACAGAGTTAGAATCTTTGTCGTAGACTGTACTTGCGAAGAGTCCATCCTGTCCTTCGAAACCGCCGACAATCTTGTCGTTCATAGTAATCTTGAGCATGTTAGTACCCTTGTTCTGACCGAAGATCTGCTGAACGTAGTAAGATACAGACTTGAACATCTTGTTATTGTTGAACCAGATGAGGTCTGGACGCCATTGCCAACCCTCGACGTGAGCGAAGAGAGGAGCGTAAGTGGCCATGTAGACAACGTCGGCATTGCGCTCGTAGTCGGTCATCTGAGCAGCCTCAAGGATGGCTGTCTCATAGTGGTTCCATTTCTTGCCTTTGCCGTGACAAGCATATTCGCCAGCAAACACCTTAGGTCCCTTGCGGTCGTACTTTTCGTAACGGTCGCCATGTGAGAGGAACCACTGCTCGTTGCGGTAGAAGTGTTCGTCGACGAGATCCACCTTCAAGTCCTTCATAGCTTTCCATCCCTTGTCGAACATAGGGCCTTCAGAGTCTGGTCCAGAAGTACCGATGATCTTGATGTTTGGAATAGCTTTTCTGAGTCGTGGCATGAATTGTTTCATACGGTCGTAGTAGATGTCGTCCCATTGCTCATTACCTATACCGAGGTATTTTAGGTTGAAAGGTTCTGGGTGTCCCATTTCTGCACGAAGCTTACCCCACTTAGTGTCTGTTCCGCCATTAGCAAATTCCACGAGGTCAATACAGTCCTGAATGTACTGTTCGAGTTCGTCGCCGTGAGCGTTATGAGCGTCTCCAGGATTCTGGAATTGACAAGCCATACCGCAGTTGAGTACAGGTAGAGGCTCTGCTCCGATTTCTTCAGAGAGAAGGAAATACTCATAGAAACCGAGTCCGTATGACTGGTAGTAGTTAGGGTAGAGACGGCTTGTGAAAGTGCTCTGCCAACGGTTCTCGTTGAGAGGACGATTCTCTACTGGTCCTACGGTATTCTTCCACTGGTAGCGAGTGGCGAGGTCAACGCCCTCAACGATACATCCACCTGGGAAACGGAACACGCCTGGGTTGATGTCCTTGAGTGCTTGAGCCAGATCCTTACGAAGACCATTTTCATGACCGTTGAAAGTCTCCTTAGGGAACATGCTGAAGTGCTCGATATCTGTAGTGTTATTAGCGTCATTATAGAGACGGATAGCAGCCTTTTCGAGAGTTTTCTTTGAAGTGATTTCTACTGTGTATTTCTTCCACTCTTTGCCAGACACCTTAATGCCGCCGTTGCTGATGAGTTGAGTGTCGTCCATAGAGGCATTGTCAACGAGGTCGATCCACAGTTGGCTTTCCCCTCCCTTAGGACAGCGAGCCCAAAGGCTTACTCGGTAAGTCTCTCCTTTGATGATACCGATGCCGAAGAAACCGTGGTTTTCGATTACCGTCTTACGTTCTCTGTGACCAGCTGGGTCGAGTCGCACGTAATGTGGATTCTTGTCGAAAGGTCCATCTTCTCTGACAGACACCTTTCCGCAAGTAACCCATCCCTCAAGCGGATTTGGAAATTCGAAAGAGCGGTTCATAATTTTCTCAGCATAGAGACCGCCATCGGCAGCAAAGTTAATGTCTTCGAAAAACTCGCCGTACATGGTACTTTGAATAGGCGCACCAATCTTCTTGGTGTTGATATTCATCACATGACTCTGTGCGCTTGCAGTTAGCGCAGCAGTAAGTGCTAGAGCACAGGTAAAAATTTTTTTGTGCATGGATTTGTTAAAGATTTGATTAATGATATAAAAATTCCTAATTCTTTGTGACGGCAAAGTTACGTATTTCCAATTTATTGTGCAATACAAAATAAGGGACTTATCATGAAAAAAAATGGAAGTAGAGAGACCGTAGCGATATGTTTTCCGTCTCAACTATCGTCTTTTTAACTACTATTTTACTTCATGTTAACTACCGTATAGGTACTTCCGCAACTTAAATGTATTTTCTAAAACCAATGGTTAGGCTGTTATATTTGTTGTAATTATAGCGTGTTTAACATGTGAAGATTATATGTTTGCAGGTGTATTTGAGGAAAAAATGTGGAGATTTACAAGTTTCGTTAATAAAAAGTCGTACATTTGCAACTTGAATTAAGATTTGAAAATTATGAGATTATTAAAGTGGAAGG
>JAILIJ010000261.1 GCA_024695315.1 Bacteroidaceae bacterium | reverse complement strand
TTTGCTGCAGAAAGCTTCTCCTTAATACGAGCCTTCTTACCTGTAAGATCACGGAGGTAGTAAAGCTTAGCGCGGCGAACCTTACCAATCTTGTTAACCTCGATGCTCTCGATGTTTGGAGACTCGAGTGGGAAGATACGCTCAACACCAACAGTTCCTGACATCTTACGAACAGTGAAACGCTTCTTAGTACCCTCACCGCTAATCTTGATAACAACACCGCGGTAGAGCTGAATACGCTCCTTTGAACCTTCAATAATCTTGTAAGCAACAGTGACTGTATCACCTGCCTTGAATGCTGGGTGCTGCTTGCCTGTAGCGAAAGCTTCCTCAGCAATCTTCATCAAATCTACTTTAGCCATAAATTTTATTAAATAAATTTTTATGTAAATAAACACGAAGCATTCTCTAGTCACAAATTCCTAAACAGCGGCTTCGCAAAACGGTGCAAAGATAATTCTTTTTTCTTTCATTTACATAATTTTAATGGTGGAAAATTCGTTTTAACCTCATTTTGATACGTTTTTGAATAAAAATGGTACGTCTTTTTACATCATCAGACATCAAAAAACGTTAACTTTGCATTCGTTATACGTGATAAGAAAGTCTAAAACGTAATGTAAAAACATAGTATTAACTTTGACTTAAATATACTTGTAATTTAATATGGAAAAAACGTGGCGCTGGTTTGGTAAGAAGGACAAGATTACTCTTGAGATGCTTCGTCAAATTGGAGTGGAGGGCATAGTAACAGCTCTGCATGATGTAAAAAATGGAGATGTGTGGACCGTTGAGGCTATTATGGATATGAAGAACTATATAGAGGCTGCCGGACTGCGCTGGTCCGTAGTAGAAAGTCTTCCTGTCTGTGAAGCTATTAAATATGGTGGTCCGGAGCGCGATCAGCTTATAGAGAACTATAAGATTAGTCTTGCAAATTTGGGTAAATGTGGCATTCATACAATCTGTTATAATTTCATGCCTGTTCTTGATTGGGCTCGTACAGAACTTGATCATAAGTGGGAAGATGGTAGCACATCTTTATATTTCAATAAGGTAAAATTTGTCTACTTCGATAAATATATTCTGAAACGTGAAGGATGTGAGGCTGATTATACGGATGAGGAGCTTGCGGCAGCTGCTGAGATGAAGAAGACTATGACTCCAGCCGATGATGATGCTCTTGTAGATACTATTATCGTAAAAACTCAAGGTTTTGTAAATGGTAATATTACTGAAGAGGATAAGCAGCCTGTAGCGCTATTCAGAAAACTTCTTAAGTTGTACGATGGTATTACTCCTGAGAAACTTCGTGCCAACTGGAAATATTTCTTGGAGCAGATCATGCCTACATGTGATGAGTATAATATGAACATGTGTGTTCATCCTGATGACCCACCTATGCAGTTGCTGGGCTTACCACGTGTGGTTACTTGCGATGAAGATATTGCGTGGTTCTTAAATGCTGTCGACAATCCTCATAATGGACTGACATTCTGCTGTGGTTCGCTTTCTGCAGGCGCTCAGAATGACGTTCCAGCCTTGGCTCGTAAGTATGCTAAGCGTACTCATTTCGTTCATTTGCGTTCTACAAATGTATTTGAAAATGGCGATTTCATAGAGGCAGACCATCTTGGCGGACGTGCAAATCTTATTGAGGTTTGTAGAATTTTCGAAGAGCAGAATCCAAACCTCCCTATGCGTGTGGATCATGGACGTTGCACACTTGGTGATGAGGATAAGGGATATAATGCAGGTTACTCATTCCATGGCCGTATGATGGGACTCCTGCAAATGGATGGTGTGATGGCTACTATAAAATATATGAATAATCTTAAAAATAAATAATATGACTTCTTTATCAGGAAAAATAGCAGTTGTGACAGGTGGCACAGGTGTGCTCGGTAGTAATGTTAGTGAGGGACTTCTTCAAGCTTCAGCAACAGTTATTGTTGTTGGCTCACGCCAAGAAACGGTAGATAAAGCTCTTGCTAAACTTTCTCCTGTTGCAAAGCAGAACAATACGTCTGTAACTGGTTTTGTATGTAACGTGCTAAACAAAGACGAGATTGTGGCGCTTACTGAAAAGGTGAAGGCGCAGTTTGGAAGAGTGGATATTCTTGTCAACGCAGCAGGTGGAAATGTTGCGGGTGCAAATATCATGGATGATATGAATGTGTATGAGTCTGATTTTGATGCTTTACACAAAGTTGTAGATTTGAATCTTTGGGGAACAATATATCCATGTCTTACGTTTGGCAAGTTGATGGCTGAGCAGAAGAGTGGAAGCATAATTAATGTTAGCTCTATGGCTGCCTATGATGCTCTCTCACGAGTTATGGGATATTCTATAGCAAAGGAGGGTGTGAATGCACTTACAAAATGGTTGGCTCAGGATTTTGCTCGTAAATATGGAGATAAGATTAGAGTGAACGCTATTGCTCCAGGTTTCTTTATTGGTGAACAGAACCGTAAGGCTCTTTTAAATGAAGATGGTTCGTTGACTGAGCGCAGTCATAAGGTTCTTAATAAGACTCCAATGGGACGTTTTGGAGATATAAGTGAACTAAATGGTATCGTGAGATTCTTGGCAAGTGATGAGGCAAGTTTCGTGACTGGAACAATCATACCTGTTGATGGTGGCTTTAGTAGTTTCTCAGGAGTATAAAACCAATTATTTAAGTTGCGGAAGGAGTCTGAAAAAGTAGTCTTTTTAACTTATATATTACTCCAATAAAATTCTCTTTTTACTACCTTCAAGTGAGGCTTGCCGAACTTGCGAAACTTAATTTATATAATGCGATTTAAATATCAGAGGCGTGCTTTCTATAAGTATGCCTCTATTTTTTTACGATAAGTCCTTTCCAATTATAAAAGTATTTGTAAAGTCGAGATTACAACCCTTCGGAACGAAAGTGTTAAAATGTTAAATGTTATGTTAAAATTTTTGTGGGGGTCTGAAAATGGTGTTAATTCCTGCTTTTTTATTACATTTGAATATTCATCTGACGGTACATTTCTATCTCCGATTCTATTAGGGGATGAGCTAAAATTTTAATCATACAAAATCGATACTCATCAGCTAAGGAATACGAATGTGATACGAAGGAGATACGAAGCGTTGCCGAAGGAAGTGGGGTAGAATAGTATGTCAAAAAAATGCCTATTTGGGGTGAAGTATGATAAGTCGGAAAATGCGCGATTTGTATTTTCTTTCGATTGATGTTAATTGTTGTTTTGGCTGCTTCTTGTAGTGTCTAAGGTATGCTATAATACGGCTTGTGTGGTAAACTCTACCTTTCATTTGGCGGCGCTTAATATGAAATGTTTGTCGTAAATCGCACATTTTCCCGATGAGTGTGAAATTTTTATTACGTTTTATGATTTGTTTACGTAGAAAAGTGTAACTTTGTGCAAAATTTAATAGTAAAAAACATTATGGAAAAGCTTATAATTAATTCATATGATGAGTTCGCTTCTTATGTGGGTAAGGAACTGGGCACATCTGACTGGGTTGAAGTTCCACAGGAACGTATCAACCTTTTTGCTGATGCTACACTCGATAATCAGTGGATTCATGTTGACGTAGAACGCGCAAAGGTTGAAAGTCCATACAAGTCAACTATTGTTCATGGATATCTTACATTATCTCTCCTCCCTTATCTTTGGAGCCAGATTATTGATGTTAAGAACATCAAGATGCTTGTGAACTATGGAATGGACAAAATGAGATTTGGTAAGCCTGTTCTTTCTGGACAGAGTATTCGTATGTCTACTGTATTGCAGTCTATAGTTAACCTTCGTGGTACTTGTAAGGCTGAGATTAAATTCAAAATCGAAATTAAGGATGAAAAGAAGCCTGCTCTCGAGGGTGTTGCTACTTTTCTTTATTATTTCGAAAACTAATAAGACTATTTTTATACTTTTATATAGAAAGGGGAATGATTCATCATTCTCCTTTTTTATATAAAAAACTATTCAAAAAGAAACGATAATCGGTTTTTATTGTCCATTATGGTGGATTTTTAAATGAGAGTGTAAATTTTTTGTGGAAAAGTTTGGTGGGTTGAAAAAAACGTCTTACCTTTGCACTCGCTAAACCGAAATGGTGAGGCGAACATAAAAAGTGATGATGAAGGTGCCATAGCTCAGTTGGTAGAGCAAAGGACTGAAAATCCTTGTGTCCCCGGTTCGATTCCTGGTGGTACCACTCTCATTACAATTTATACTACAAGGTGCCATAGCTCAGTTGGTAGAGCAAAGGACTGAAAATCCTTGTGTCCCCGGTTCGATTCCTGGTGGTACCACGAAAAAATCCTAAACCTCGATGTTTAGGATTTTTTTGTTTAATGACTTTTCTTGTAGAACAGAATAGATAACTATTTTTGATTAAGGAAATATAAGGTGGAAAAACTTTGGAACGGTAACTATATCAAAGTTTGGTCGGCAAACTTCATGATATTTTTTTCTTTTATGGTCGTTACTCCGCTTCTTCCTCTGTATCTTGGTGAGACTTTTGGCGCGGATAAGGACACAATAGGTATTGTGCTGTCTGGTTATACTTTGATGGCCCTTTTGTCACGACCATTCAGCGGGTACCTTGTTGATAGTTTTCCAAGAAGAATAGTCCTTATAACTTGCTATTTCTTTTTCTTTGCTATCTTCGCAGGCTACCTTATTGCGGGTTCTCTTACTTTGTTTGCCATAGTAAGGACAATTCATGGTGCACCAATGGGAAGCACGACTGTCGCTAATAGTACTGTGGCTATTGATGTTTTGCCATCTTCAAGAAGGTCTGAGGGGATAGGATATTATGGTTTATCAAATAATCTGGCAACATCCATCGCCCCAACGATCGGACTGTTGATTTATGATTATACCCATAGCTATAACCTGATATTTGTTGTTGCTTTGGTGTGTAGCTTCTTGGGCTTGATAATAGATTCTACTGTAAAGTTTAAGGATCGTGAAATTGTTCCGAATAAAGAACCAATTTCTTTGGACCGCTTTTTTCTTGTTAAAGGATGGCGACTCGGCATTTCTATGGCAGCTTTGGCATTTTCCTATGGAGTTATTTCTACTTATCTAGCAGTCTATGGCAAAGAGGAACTTGGAATAACGACTGGTACGGGAATGTATTTCGCCGTGTTAAGCGTCGGACTTATGATGTCACGTATTGTTGGAGCGAGAAGTCTGAGAAAAGGTCGTGCTCTGGAGAATGCAAGTGGTGGCATGCTGCTAAGTGTTTTTGGATATTTGTTGTTTGCGGCTGTTCATAATAATTTCGGCTATTACGGTTCCGCGTTGATTATAGGTTTGGGAAATGGACACATGTGGCCAGCTTTTCAAACTATGTTTATAAATTATGCTCCTAATAATAAGCGCGGAACAGCCAATTCAACTCAGCTCACAATGTGGGATACGGGTATAGGACTTGGAATCGTGGCAGGAGGATTTTTACTCGAACATATGGGCTATGACGCAGCTTTCTGGGCAGCGTGGGTGGTAAACGCACTTGGAGTAATTTTCTTCTTTACTTGCGTAAGGCAGCATTTTTTACGCTATAGATTAAGATAAACGGAAAATTGTTCCTATTTTTTACTTTTTCCTTTGTATTGACATCAAGTTGAACTATCTTTGCATAAATAAATTCCATTTATGCTAAGATGACCATATCTGAAATTCTTAAATCATCAAATAAGACAGCCTTTTCTTTCGAGGTATTGCCTCCTTTGAAAGGCTCAGGGACTTCAAATCTATTTAAGACAATAGATACTCTTAAAGAGTTTGACCCTAAGTATATAAATATTACAACTCATCGTAGTGAATTTGTGTATTCAGAACGCCCTGACGGTACGTTTATACGTAATAGTGTGCGTAGGCGTCCAGGCACCGTTGCGGTGGCAAGTGCTATAATGCAGAAATATGATATTAAGGTAGTGCCTCATGTGGTGGTTAGCGGAATGAGTAAGGAGGATTTGGAATATAATCTACTTGACCTTCAATTCCTGGGAATTCAGGATCTTCTTGTTCTTAGAGGAGACAAAGCTAAGGAAGACTCTAAATTTGTGCCGGTTAAGGATGGATATAGCCACGCTACAGAATTGATAGAACAGGTAAATGAGTTTAATGCCGGACATTTTATAGATGGACAGCCTATCAAAGCGCCAGGAAGAGCTTTTTCCTATGGCGTAGCTTGTTATCCAGAAAAACATGAGGAGGCTCCTAATTTGGAATTTGACATACAGATTCTTAAGAAAAAACAAGACCTTGGAGCGGACTATGCTGTTACGCAGATGTTTTTTGACAATAAGAAATTTTTCTCATTCGTGGAGAAAGCCCGTAATGCTGGTGTAACAATTCCTATCATTCCAGGTATTAAACCTTTGTCAAAACTCACACAACTAACTGTAGTACCTAAAACGTTCCATTTGGATCTGCCTGAGGAATTGCTCAAGGATGCTTTGAAATGTAAAACAGATGAGGATATGAAGCAACTTGGTGTGGAATGGTGCGTAGCTCAATGTCAGGAACTTATTGACAATGGAGTGCCAAGCCTACACTTCTATACAGTTTCTGCCGTTGATAGTATTCGCAAGATAGCTGAAAGGATTTATTAATTTATCATATATATGACTTTTGAAGATATTGTAGGACAGAGTGATGTTAAAGAGCGCTTAAATAAGGAGTTGGCACAAAATAGGGTTGCACATGCTATTATGCTTTGTGGACCAGAAGGATGTGGCGCTTTACCTTTGGCCATTTCTTATGCGCAGATGTTGCTGGGAGATGGAATTATGGCGGAGAAATTACAGCATCCGGATCTTCACTTCGCTTTCCCAATATATAATAAAAGCTCAAAAGCTACATATTGTGATGATTTTATAAAGGAGTGGATAGAAATTTGTCTTACTAATCCATATTTCGGTATGGAGGAGTGGATGAATGCTTGTGGGGCAATTAATCAACAGCTTCTCATTTATGAAAAGGAAAGTGATGCTATTTACAAGAAACTTAGTCTAAAGTCCAGCCAAGGAGGATACAAAGTTCTTGTTATGTGGCTCCCCGAAAAAATGAATGCGACCTGTGCTAATAAACTTCTGAAACTATTGGAGGAACCGCCTGCTAAAACGGTATTCATTCTTGTTAGCCAACAGCCAGATAAGGTGCTGCCTACAATTCGCTCTCGTTGCCAGATGATTGAGTGTCACCAATTGACAACTAAGGATGTGGAGCAGACGCTCGTTTCTAAATATAATATTCTGGAAGCCGAAGCACATCGTTTAGCAAAATCATGTGCTGGTAATATGATGGCGGCATTAAGAGCTATTCAGGATGATTCGGAGGCAAAAATGTTCTTTGAATTATTCGTGAACCTTATGCGTTTGTCCTATGCGCGAAGGGTAAAGGAAATGAAACAATGGAGCGAAACTGTTGCTGCGTTGGGTAGGGAAAGACAAAAGGCTTTTCTGCGCTATTGCCAGAATATGATTCGCGAGAATTTTATATATAATTTCAACAAGCACGAAGAGTTAAATTATATGAACGAGTCTGAAGCTAATTTTGCAGTAAAATTTGCTCCATTCATAAACGAGAATAATGTTATTGGCATTATGGATGAGTTATCCACAGCCCAACGTGATATTGAGCAGAATGCTAATCCCAAAATAGTTTTTTTTGATTTCTCACTTAAAATGATTGTACTAATAAAGAATAGATAAATAAAAATGAGAGTGTATCAGAAGTCTTATTGTAGAAGCAACTGATACACTCTTTTTTGAATATTTTTCTTTTCTAAGCCGTAAAAGTAACGTTAAATTTGAATGAAGGATGGGGGCTAAAAAAAGAGAGCGTGTCATTTCAGTTTGATACGCTCTCTTTGTTTATTCTATATTTACAGTCAAATTCGAAACACCCAAAATTGGGTCAAGTCTCATGATATGATAAATCTGTATTTCGTAATTATGGTCCTTTTTGATTGAAATCTCAGATGACTTTTTCTGTATCTCCTTATAAAAAGCACCGTTGCCTTCTGGTATATCTTTGTCGGAGTAGAAATTGAATTTTAGGGTATCTGTTTTTATAAGTTTTTTATTGTCTAAAAGCCTTATTCCTATGCAGAAATCCTTGTATTCGTATTTTGTTGTGTACCTCACACCTATGGTCAAATCTTTTCTTATATCCTTGGGTGCATTAGGAACTTTTACTACGACGGTGTCAAGCCTGTACCAGGTGTCATTGTCTATTATTTTATGCTCAGTATAGTATGGTGGTTGAACACATGCCCATATAAGCATTGTTAAAAGACAAATAAGTGCAGATTTGACTTTCAAAATTCTTTGTGTCATCTTAGAATTTGTCATTCTATTTTTGGCTGTCAGATTGTTTGCCATTTACGTTGTTTTGGCCTTCTCTTTTAGGCATATTGCCGTTCTGATTGCCGTTTCTATCGTTTGGCTCGTTTCCTTTTTGACGATTGTCGCGGTTTCCTCTGTTTCTGTTATCTCTATCACGACGTTGATTATTTCCGTTACGGTTGTCGCCATTATTTCGTGATGGATTATTATTTCCGCTATTATTGTCCTTAGGCTGTTTTACATTGTTACGAGGCGCATTGTTGTTTTTATGCGTCTGTTGATTATTATTAGGAGTGTTAGATTGACATTCTGGGTCTTGATTACTTTGCTGGCTGTCACCTTGCTGCTTATTATTGTCGTTGGCTTTAGCATTATTATCTCCTGACTTCTTTTTCTTTTTCTTTTTACGGTCGAAGCGATTAATGCTATCGTCGAGGATGTCCAATGACTTATTGTCTTCGTCTACATCACCATCTTCTAATAAGTTTACTGGCTTTTTGCCATCTTTATTTAATTGTATTATGTCAAACGCACGCTTAGCAGATATGGTCTTCTCATTTGCTAATATGTGCTTATCTGTAGAATAAGTAATCAGATGTTGGAGAATATCAGCCTTGAAGAAGTAGTATTCATTATCTTGTGTATGAAGTGAAATTTCCTTAGAAGGCATTTTCTTTAATGACTCTACGTACTGGTCAACTTCATAGTTAAGACAGCATTTGAGTTTTGCACATTGTCCTGCCAGTTTTTGAGGATTCAGAGATATATCTTGAAATCTTGCTGCTCCGGTAGAGACGCTAACAAAATTAGTCATCCATGTAGCACAGCATAGTTCTCGTCCGCATGGGCCAATACCTCCAATGCGTCCTGCCTCTTGGCGTGCACCAATTTGTTTCATCTCGATGCGTACTCTGAATTTCTCAGCAAGTACTTTGATTAGCTGTCTGAAGTCCACGCGTTCATCTGCAATATAATAGAATATGGCTTTATTTCCATCGCCCTGATATTCTACATCTCCGATTTTCATTTTGAGCCCGAGATTAAGAGCTATTTGGCGTGACTCAATCATTGTCTCATGCTCTTTAGCTCTGGCTTCTTTCCACTTGTCCATATCTACAGGTTTGGCAAGTCTGTAGATACGTTTGAGTTCTGTGTCAGGCTTAAGATTAGCTTTTTTTATCTGAAGAGGCACTAATCGTCCTGTCATGATGACTGTACCTATGTCATGTCCAGGACTTGCTTCTACGGCAACGATGTCTCCCTTTGTTAGAGGCAGTTTGTTCGTATTGATAAAGTATCCTTTACGTGGTGGCTTGAATTGTACTTCCACAATATCACATGCTTGTGTGTTATCAGGAAGATCGGCAAGCCAATCGTATGTATTCATTTTATCTGTGTGTTGGCTACATCCTTTGGCGCATATTCCTCCACAACAGTTTCCACTTTTATATTCTGACATTAATTATTATTTTTATTTTATATTTTAGAACATCGTGAGATTCTAATGTTCTACATATATATGGATTTCCTTAAGTATTTATTTTTATTCCTTCTTTGCAAAGTTAACACAAATCTTGTGTATTACAAAGAGTTTACTTTCTTTAATTCTTTTTTATTGGCGTTTAAGATTTCTTTCGGCATCCATTCTTAAGAAGATAAAGAGTAGTATGGTGAATCCCCAGAGTGACGAACCTCCATACGAGAAGAAGGGTAGTGGAATACCTATGACAGGTGTTAGTCCAAGTACCATTCCCACATTTATGAACAGATGGAACAGGAAGATGCTCAGTACAGAGTACCCATAGACTCTACTCATGGTATCTGGTTGTCGTTCTGCTACTGCAATTAGTCTCCAGATAAATAGTAAATAAACTATTAATACTCCGGCAGAGCCTATAAATCCTTCTTCCTCTCCAACGGTACAAAATATGAAGTCAGTATCTTGTTCTGGTACGTATTTCAGTTTTGTCTGAGTACCGTTTAAGAATCCTTTACCTTTAAGTCCCCCAGAACCTATGGCGATTTTTGCTTGATTCACGTTATATCCAGCTCCTCTAAGGTCTTCTTTCATCCCCAATAATACTTCTATTCGTATTTTTTGGTGGTCTGCAAGATGATTAAACATCGTGTGGCAGATGTAGAAGAAGCTTGTCGACAGTATGGCAAATAGTGCTATTAAAGCATATTTGTAGAATCTGTGATATATAGAAAGCCCGATAAGATAGACAATTATTATAAGATCTACGGCCAATATGATTTTGCAAACATCAAAAGGTATTACGTAGATGGAGAATATTATGGCGAGTATGGTTGTGCCCCAGCCTCCTGCAATCATAATCTTTAGTGCATTTTTGTTTTTTGTGTATATCCATGTCATGAGAGTTGTGAACACCATGGCTAAAAGCAGAACCACAAATTCTCCGATGACGACGGGTAGATTGGGCGATATTGTGCTTTCGCTGAATCGTATTCCTACCACGAAATATACGACAACGGCAAATGCTGTAAATAGTAACGAGCCAGTCATACCCTCGCGATACATTACAAGGAAGAACGTAAGATAGACAAGCGCTGTACCTGTTTCCTTTTGTAAGATTACAATTAGTATAGGTACACAGATCATTGCGGCAACCTTTAGAAAGTCGCTTGTTTTCTGCATGTTAAAATCGAACTTGCCCATATATTTGCCGATGGCAAGTGCAACGGCGAATTTTGCAAATTCTGCAGGTTGAAGTTTGACTGGGCCTAATGGAATCCAAGACCGACTACCTTTTGTGTCAGGTGCAATTACTAATGTAATAAGAAGTAAAAGAATCATTCCGCCATAAATGACGAAAGCACCCATTTCGTAGAATTTCTTTTCTATCATCAAGAGGGCAGAAGCTAAGGCAAATGATGTAAAAGCCCAAACCATCTGTTTACCTGAGTTGCAATTAAAGCTAAACACATCTGGATTGTTAAAGTCATAGCTGGCACCGCATACAGAGAACCATCCCCACGTGATGAGTATCACGTAGAGTAAGATTGTCATCCAGTCAATAGACATAAAGACTGACTTATTATCGTTCCCCTTTGCCATAGTGTATTACTTTCTCTTCTATTGCTTTTGCTTTTGCTTCGCTCTCTTCTGAGAGTTTACCATTTATATATTGTTCCATGAGCAGAGCTCCGATAGGTACTCCGTATGTTGCTCCCCATCCTCCGTTCTCTACATATACAGCGACGGCGATTTGTGGATTATTCTT
>JAILIJ010000249.1 GCA_024695315.1 Bacteroidaceae bacterium | reverse complement strand
ATATCTGTTTACCTTTTGCTCTTGCCATCATCGGCTCAGACAGACGGCCTTCTATCGGCAGGATTTCGCCTTTCACGATGTATAGAGTATCGAGGACTCCTGTAGCGATGAAGCCATCCACGATTTCTCCTCGCTCTTCTATCAAAATGAGCGTGTCGGTTATTTCCGGTCTGCCAATGTTTCCTTCCAACCGATAATTGATTTGTCCCTGAATGGTTACTGTTAAGAAGACAAATAGTAGGGTAGTGATTATTTTCTTCATATTTGGTTTATCTAGGTTGTAGTACCTTTATTTGTATCTACGCTCAAATTGGGTAAAAGATTGCACCTATGGTTGTTAATTGTTGCAAAAACAAAAATAAAGGCACAAAGAATTGACCAATCAGAGGGACAAAAACAAAGAATGCCCTTCTTGTAAGCGCAAGAAGGGCATTTTTGTATAGTTAAGTTACTTGATTCTAACTACAAGATATTTACTTACGCTCCAGAATTTCGCTGGATCAGAAATGCGGAGAGTGTAAAGTTTCTTATTGTCCTTCATAAGTGTATATGAACCTGTTGGGTGTGTAGTCAAGATTTTAGCTGACTTAGAGTTCAAAGGGATGACTGTAGTCTTACGGATGTCAATCTTAGTAAGATAGTTTGTGTCATATTCGCCTTTGAGCACATCTCCCTTAGCAAGAATCTTGTGAGCCTTCAACTCCTTTGTTGTTCCGTAAACGTACCATGCTGTGTTGAGTTGCTCATCCTGGTTACGTGCAATCATTTCAGACTGGTCTCTTGCAGCCTTTACAGCAGTATTCTCTGTCATGAGAGTAGATACAGTGTCGGTAAGAGCTGTAATCTTCTGGTCTTTGAGAGAAAGCTGCAACTGCAGTTCTTCGAGCTGTTTATTTTTCTCTTCGAGCTGTGTTTCGAGATTAGCTATTGCCTCTTTGAGTTTTGCAGCATTGAAAGAGCTGGAGTTGAGACGTCTCTGGAGGTCTTCAATCTTTTTGCGGTTTTCCTGGAGACGCTCCTGAATGAATTTCATGTTCTCTACGATGTTAGCCTTTGCGCCGTTAGTCTCAGCGTTAGCTTTCATGATATTGACACGATTTTCTGCTTCATTGATGAGGTTGAAACCTTCCTGAATCTCATTGAAAGTCCCCATCATGTTA
The DNA here is from genome assembly GCA_024695315.1 of Bacteroidaceae bacterium. Classification (GTDB taxonomy): domain Bacteria; phylum Bacteroidota; class Bacteroidia; order Bacteroidales; family Bacteroidaceae; genus Minthosoma. The sequence goes on along the minus strand of JAILIJ010000249.1, from coordinate 9,937 downwards.
TTCAATTCTTTATCCTTATTGTCAATAACACTTTGAAGAGAATCCTTCTCGTGCATTGCTTTAAGTTCCTTGCTACTTGGACCACAAGATACAAGTAAAGCTGCAATTGCTAATAGATAAATCTTTTTCATAATTGTATGCCTTATGGCTGTTATATAAATTTTTGTTATTATTTATTTTTATATTTATTTTTGGATTTGCCTGTTCCCATGAGCAAGTTTTGCATATTATTGTCAACGTAGCTCGTTGGATTATGCGTTTCCTCTTCTTCGCTAATGCTTTCTTGATCGTTCGCTCCAGCGAGGATGATGACTATTTCTCCCAGAGGTTCCGTTTTTGTAAAATGTTCCACGACCTCTTTGAGTGAGCCTCTCACGTGTTGCTCGTGAATTTTAGATATCTCTCGTGCTACACTTACCTGCCTGTCTTCTCCGAAAAATTCCATTAACTGTGTCAAGGTCTTTACGAGTCTTCTTGGCGATTCATAAAAAACGATTGAGCGTGTTTCGTTTTTCAAAAATTCCAATCTAGTCTGTCGTCCTTTCTTTTGTGGAAGGAAGCCTTCGAAGACAAACTTGTCACATGGAAGACCACTTGACACGAGAGCTGGAACGAAAGCGGTGGCTCCAGGTAGCGTTTGTACTTCTATTCCTGCTCGGCTACATTCTCTTGATAGTAGGAATCCTGGGTCGCTTATTCCTGGTGTTCCCGCGTCACTTATTAACGCTATGGTTTCACCTCCCTTTAATCTTTGTACAACTTGATTCACCGTTTCGTGCTCGTTGTACTTATGGTGTGAAATAAGAGGAGTATGAATATCAAAATGCTGTAGTAGCACTCCCGATGTTCTTGTGTCCTCAGCAAGAATCAGGTTTGCCTCTTTCAAAACACGGATGGCACGCATTGTCATATCCTCCATGTTTCCTACAGGTGTCGGTACAATATATAACATATTGCAAATTTATAAAGAATTTTCATGCGTTCAACAAATAATTTGTCTTTTTTTACTTTTTTATTTCATTTACCGTTAACTTTGTTGCAAAAAATAAGATATATTATGAATATGAAACATAAAGAAATTACTTTTGATAGGTTTGTACGAGGTCTGATAATGGTAGTCGGTCTTATTCTTATCTATTTGCTATTGCTAAAGCTGAGTAGTGTGTTGGTTCCATTTTTCGTCGCATGGCTCATGGCATATATGCTATATCCTTTAGTATGTTTTTTTCAGTACAAATGTAAAGTAAAGTACCGTTTGCCGAGTATTCTATTAGCCTTGACGCTGATTATCGGGCTTTTTTCTGTTGCATGTTACTTTATCATACCTCCGGTTATAGAGGAATGTGGAAAAGTTAAGAATATTATTATCGAATATGCGTCGAGCGTAGGTCAGTCTGCACATATAGATAGTATTATTGAGAGGTTTACGCAAAACAATATCAATCTTAACAAGATTATGGAGATGATAAGTGTTCAAGACATCACATCATTCTTGGAGGAACGTGTGCCTCAACTTTTCTCGATTATCACCAGCAGTGTGAGTGCACTAGTCGGTCTTATCGGTTCTCTAATCGCTATATTATATATGTTTTTCATCCTTATGGATTATGAGCATATGAGTGATGGAGCGATAAATTTGGTGCCAAAGTCACAACGTCAGTTTGTAGCCGAGTTATTGAATGACGTAGAGCAGGGCATGAACGGATATTTTCGTGGACAGGCTCTGATAGCCTTTATTGTCGGCATTCTGTTCTCGATAGGATTTACGATAATAGATTTGCCGCTTGCTATTCCATTAGGTTTGTTGATAGGCTTATTCAATCTTGTTCCATATCTTCAAACCATAGGCATATTGCCAACAGTCCTATTGGCGTTGATAAAATCGTACGATACTGGTGAGAGTATATGGCAGATACTTTTCTTATGTCTTTTGGTCTTCATTATCGTTCAAAGTATTCAAGACGCCATTCTTACTCCTAAGATTATGGGTAAAGTTACAGGACTTAATGGGGCCGTTATCCTCCTTTCTCTTTCTGTCTGGGGTAGTCTCTTAGGCTTTGTTGGACTTATCATCGCTCTTCCTCTAACAACGCTTTTAGTATCGTATTACAAGCGTTTTGTGCTTGAAGATAGTGCCTCAGACAAGAAAAATGAGGAAAAAAGTGAAAAAAAGTCGTAAAACGTTTGGAGGTTATAAAAAAACTCCATACCTTTGCACCCGCTTACGAGAAATGACAGAGCTAAAAACTAAGTCGCGTAGAAATACAGTTTTTGTAAGCTAAAAGGTTAGATCCGCTAGCTCAGTAGGTAGAGCACAACACTTTTAATGTTGGGGTCTTGGGTTCGAGCCCCAAGCGGATCACTTCAAAAAGAGGTAAGTTATTATTCAAAAATAGCTTGCCTCTTTTTCTTTTTATATATATATTTTGTCTCCTAATTCGCCCCCCTTATTTTTTGAATATTCTCCAATAATAGTTTTCAAAAATCCTCGTTTGTCTACTTATCATAAAAAACAAAAAAAGCACGTCAAAAAGAACGTACTTTTTTACCCCACCTCCTTCGGCAACGGTTCGTATTCCCTTCGTAATTCCTTCGTATCAATTACTAATTTCTTCTTGTGATGAAAATCAAAATTTCGGTATGAAAAATATCTCTCCATCTGCTGAGGAAATCGGACGTCACGCGTTGTCGTCGGATGAATACACAAATATAGCACATTAAGCAGCGAATTGCAAGTTTTTGATCTTTGAAAATTAAAGATTTAAGAAAGTTTAACTCTTAAAGTGTAAGCGCATGATAAGATAGTATAAGTGTTCCGCTCCATATCCAATTTTTTGCATTTTTATCCATTTGTTTGGAATAGGGATATCATACAATTTTATTTTTCCCATTTTTCCACTCAGACAACATAGGAGACAAAAAATGTAACATGGGGAAATGGAATTTTGAAACACGATGGGTATCTTTGCACATGAGTTTGGTTTTATATACATGTGAGATTTTTAGTTATCTTTCTAATGGCAGACTATGACTCACTCAAGGAATATTGGTAGGATGTTGATGAAAAGGATGAATCTGTTCGCGGAATGATTAACGTGCCAAACGACTAAATAAATTCTTTCGCTAACTTCTTCTGAATCTAAAAAATTTAACTATACATGAAAAGAGGATTTTTGACTGCTTGGACTTTTTGGATATGCGCCTTCACATCTGTTTGGGCAGAAAGCTGGGGTACACAACTTTGGCTCGATAGGTCGTCTTCGGCTTCAACGAAAGAAGGCAAGGTGCTATTGCTTAGCAAGAGGAGCGCAACGACAGATATTGCCATCTCAGAAATCAGAAAGACGTGGAATGGGGGAGAAATTGTTCTCGAACGATGTGCGAAGGGAAGTCTGGAAAATGATGCGTTCCGCATCGATATAAAAGATGGTAAGGTTACCATCAACGCGCCTTCAGACTGCGGTTTGCTATACGCAACCTACCATCTGTTACGACTCGAAAAGACCAGGGGAACGAATGCTTACTGCGACACATCGCTCACAGAGAGACCTCAGCATGACTTACGTCTGCTGAACCACTGGGATAATCTTGACGGGACAGTCGAACGAGGGTATGCAGGAAGAAGCATCTTCCCTATATCTGGCTCGTGGGCAAAACTGTCGGATAACGATGTCAGAGAACATCTCATTACGTATTGCCGTGCTAATGCCTCCATAGGCGTTAACGGAGCTGTGATAAATAATGTGAACGCATCGCCTCAGGTACTTAACGCTAACATACTCAAACGGGTAAAGGAGTATGCGGACATTATGAGACCATACGGCATTAGGGTGTATCTAGCCGTGAACTTCGCCTCACCTATGGCTCTCGACGGTTTCACGACTGCCGACCCGCTTAACAAGGATGTGCAACGTTGGTGGAAGGACAAGGCGAAGGAGATTTATCAACTCATACCAGACTTTGGGGGATTCCTCGTTAAAGCAAATAGTGAGGGACAACCAGGTCCTATGGACTACGGACGCACACACGCTCAGGGGGCTAACATGTTAGCGAAGGCTCTGAAACCGTATGGCGGTATTGTCATGTGGCGCGCCTTCGTATATAGTCCCTCTGATGCTGACCGCGCGAAGCAAGCATACATAGAGTTTAAAGGACTCGACGGCAGGTTTATGGATAATGTTATCATACAAATAAAAAATGGACCTATCGACTTCCAGCCACGTGAGCCTTACAGCCCGCTCTTTGGTGCTATGCCTAAGACGCAGCAGATGGCAGAGCTGCAGATTACGCAAGAGTATCTCGGTCACTCTAACCATATCTGTTTCCTGTCTACAATGTGGGAGGAGTTCCTGAATGATGTGAAGGGGTATGCTCACTATACGGAGAATATGAAGGGATACAAGCATAGGGCTATCGCGGGCGTCGCTAACGTCGGTAGTAACCCAAACTTCTGTGGTAACGTGATGGCTCAAGCAAACTGGTATGCCTTCGGCCGATTGGCGTGGAACTCGGATATTACGAGTGAACAGATAGCCAAGGAGTGGACGGCGCAGATGGCGGGGGCTGATAGCAATGCTGCAAAGGTCATGACGGACATCATGATGGGTAGTCGAGAGACGGTAGTGGAGTACATGATGCCGCTGGGGCTACATCATATCTTTGCCGAGGGACATCACTATGGTCCTCAGCCTTGGCAGAACAACCCTGGACAGCGTGCGGATTGGCAATGTGTGTATTACCACCGTGCGGATTCGTTGGGTATAGGTTTCGACCGTACGCAGAGTACAGGTAGTGGTGCCACAGCTCAATATCCCACATCCTTCGCCAACATGGTGGAGGATATACACACTTGTCCTGAGAAGTATCTGTTATGGTTTCATCATGTAGCTTGGGACCACAAGTGTCGTTCAGGGCGCACGTTATGGGATGAGTTATGTTGGAAGTACCAGCACGGACTGGACGGGGCACGTGGTATGCTGAGGAACTGGAATACTCTGGAGGGCAGCGTGCCTCAGGATGTGTTCATGGATATTCAGCAGAGGATGCAAATTCAGGTGCGTGATGCTGAGTGGTGGAAAGATGCTTGTCTTCTATATTTCCAGACGTTCAGTAGGCAGCCTCTCCCTGTCTTTGTCGATCCTCCTGTTCACTCGCTGGATGAGTTGAAGGCGGTTCGCCTCGGCATCTCTAACTACGAGTGCCCTACACGGAACAGGCTGAGGGAGACGCGTTTCTAAATTAAGAGTTCATTCATTTGGTTATTATCTTTTTTTAGTTTAATTTTGTGCCGATCTAACGTTAAACACAATACCTTAACAACTAAGAAAGACTACTGAATGATCAATATAAAGAATATCTTAACTATTGTCGCTCTGACTGTTAACACCGTTAATGCGCTAGCACAGGACGCCATAATCTTCGACTCGAAGAAGGGGCTCTCTAATAGCCAAATACAAACCATTAGGGAGGATAGTAGGTGTAATATCTGGATTACTACAAGAAATGGATTGAATAGATACGATGGCGTCAAGATGAATGTCTACCGACATGCTGATGACGACAAGCATTCCTTGTTGCATGATATCACAACTTGCGTGTATGAATATGATAGGAATAGTCTACTCGTGGGCACGGAGGCAGGAATACAGATGTACGACTATGATACCGATAAGTTCTATAATGTGCCTTTCGTTACAGAAGAGGGAGACACCGTGGCTGTGCATATCATAGGACTCAACAAGCTGAAGTCGGGAAAGGTCGTGGCGTGTATCGGTGCGTATGGGGCTGCAGAAATTACCAAACAGAAAGATGGCTCCTTCGTGGCTCACAGAACGATGGAGTACAATTCGGGAAATAACCGTTCGCCAATTCAAATTTTTGAGGATAGAAACGGCAGGACATGGGTGGTGAATACCGAGGGAAAGCTATACGAGAAGCGCGGCAAGGAGAATGTGGAAATGGAGGGCATCGTCAACGCAAAGAATCTGTGCGAGAGTTCCACGGGTAACTTATACCTCAGCAGCTCGACGCAGGGACTGTGGGTCTTCTCAAAAAAAGATAATGCCTTTAGAAGGGTGAACGATGAGGCACTGGGATATAATACGTGGTCTATAACTCCGTGGAACAACGGACGTATTTTTATCTGTACCGATGGATACGGACTGAAGGTGTACGACGAAGAGACGGGTAGCATTTCGCAAAGCCCGTTCCTCGTCAACGATTTCAACCTCGTAAACTCCAATATCAAGGATGTCATGTGCGACCAGTTCGGAAATGTGTGGATTGGTATCTATTGGAAGGGGGTTATGCAAAAACCGATTGCTCAGTCGCCTTTCGAATATGTGGGTCGACTGTCGATTACGAAAAATACTATCGGTGCTAATTCCGTTACAGCACTCGAAAAGGCTGACGACAATTCGCTTTGGGTGGCTACGGACAACTGTGGACTCTTCAAGATGGAGGCTAACGGCGCTAAGAGCATACATTTCGCTCCAGCTGAAATCGATAATATGCCGTCGACAATAAATGCTATATGCTACGACAAGAGGAATGGGATGATATGGATGGGTTCCTATGCGGAAGGCCTGAAGGTCATGGACGAGAAGTCGCACAAGGTGGCTACAGTGAATAAAAATATCCATCGTGTATTTGACATCAAACAGGATGAGAAAGATGGACTGTGGATTGCCACTCTTGGACAGGGTATATACTACTACGACCACAAGAAGGGTACGCTGATAAATTACTCGTCGACGGAAAATAATGGGCACGGTACGATTGGTAATGTCTATATCTCGTGTTTGCTGAGTCACGATAATACATTATATATCGGTTTTTCCGACGGTATGGAGATTTATTCTATCTCAGAAAATCATGACCTGACACTCAAATCGAAGGTTCTGCAGTCTGTCTACGTGAATGACATAAAACTCAACGACGGAAAGATATGGACGGCTACGAACAAAGGTCTGTACGTGGTGGATAATAAGACATATAAATACACCAGGTATGACGTGAATAACGGTTTGTCGAATAATGTGGTCAATAGCATAGAGTTTGACGGACAGAGCGTGTGGATGGGTACCGACAACGGACTTGCTTGTTTTGACAAAAAGAACAAGAGTTTCCATAATTTCTTTGCTGACGATGGATTGCAGGACAATGAGTTCGGGGTGCGTACATCTCTTAAAATTGGTAAGAACATATATTTTGGAGGTATCTCTGGACTTAACTATTTCACGTCAGAGTCTATAAGGAAATACCCAGCTAATGAGTCGTTTAAGTTAAGGATTATCGACTTATATTTGGCGAGCAAATCAATTCACGCTGGAGATAAATCGGGATATTACACGGTGCTCGACAAGGAGATAGACGAGACGAAGGAGGTGAACCTGGCATATAACGATAACCACTTCTCTTTAGAACTGGCCACACCTGGTATTGGATACCGACATGCGGTATATGAATATAGCCTCGATGATAAGGAGTGGACTATACAAAGCGAGCAGTCGAACACCATAGTCTTTGCTAACCTCAAACCTGGCACACACAGACTGAAACTGAGGGCTAAAACCTATCAAGCGGTATCGGATATACGCGAGTTGACAATCATAATACACCACCCTTGGTACTCATCACCTATAGCTTGGTGTATTTACCTTCTGCTACTTTTCTTAATAGGCTGGGTGGTATATATACAAACATCACGTATGATTCACGCAAGGAGGATTCTGGCTAAGCATAAGAAGGAAGAGGAGATGAACGAGGCACGAATACAGTTCTTCATGAACATAAGTCACGAGATTCGTACTCCGATGACTCTTATCTTCGCTCCACTAGAGAAGCTGATGAGTTCGGATAAGGATGAGGAGCATCAGCGTAACTATAAACTCATTCATCAAAATGCGAAGAGAATCATGAGACTCATAAATCAGATGATGGATGCCAGAAAGATTGAAAAGGGACAGTATAAACTGGACTTTAGACCGGTGGAGGTCGTGGATTTTATCCAGAGCATCTGCGACGTATTCTCGGCTACTGCACAAAACCGTAATATCGACTTCGCCTTCCAGCACCCAATGGACACGCTATATGCGAAGATTGACCCTGAGAATATTGATAAGATTGTCATGAATCTGCTGAGCAATGCGTTTAAGTTCACACCAGACTCGGGTAAGATTACACTTGACCTTAACACTCAGGACGAGAAGATTGTCATTATGGTTACGGACAACGGCTCGGGTATTGCTGACGAGGATAAACCGAAGGTGTTTGAGAGGTTCTATTCGGCTAATCAACAGAACGGATATTTCGGTACGGGTATCGGCCTGAACCTTGCATATCTTATTGTAAAAATGCACAATGGCAATATCGACGTGGAAGATAATCCAGAGGGTAAGGGTACCCGATTTACAGTATCCATACCGCTTATAGATGCTAAGGCGTCTACGGTGGAAAATAACGCTATGCCTCACACGGAGAATACTAAGGTGGAGAGCGTAGAACTGCCTATTGAGAGACTCAAGGGACTGCGACACAGGAATGTGCTGGTGGTTGAGGACGATGAGGCAATACGTAAATACCTGCACAGCGAGTTGTCGGCGGTCATGAACGTGACGGAGTGCTGCGACGGTCAGGAGGGATGGGATTATATCATCAAAAACTATGAGAAGATTGACCTTATCATCAGCGACCGAATGATGCCTAATATGGACGGACTGACGCTGTGCCAAAAGGTGAAACAGAATTTCAATACTAGTCATCTGCCGGTTATTCTCATTACCGCTCTGGGTACGGATACCGACCGCATAGCAGGTATTTCTAATGGTGCGGATGCCTACATTACCAAACCGTTTAACATCGATGTGTTACGAACGACGGCCATCAATATCCTGAATACGCGTTTGGCGCTCCAGGGTAAATATACGTCGGAGAGGAAAACGGAAGAACAGATAGACAAGAGGGACATCGAATCGCCTGATGAACACCTACTCAATAGAGTTATTAAGGTGATAAATGAGAATATGGATAATCCAGATCTGAGCGTGGAGGACATCGCCGATAAGGTGGGCATTAGCCGTGTGCATTTCTATAGGAAGATGAAGGAACTGACGGGACAGTCGCCTCGTGATTTCCTCAAGGCTATTCGTCTCAAAGAGGCTGCGCGTTTGTTGAGTTCTAAACGGCTCGACATGACCAGCGTATGTGCCACTATCGGCTTCAAGTCGCTCAGCAATTTCTCTACTTGCTTCAAGGCTACCTATGGCATGTCGCCAAGCGAATACGCGAAAAGCAAGGGAGACGAAGGAAGTGAAGAGTGAAAAGTTAAGAATGGCCTTCAGGGCGGGACAAGCTGTAGAGAACGAAAATTTAGAAAATTAAAAGAAAAGGATTTTATAAGGTTACGGTCGTACGGTTGAACCTTAGTTTGATTGTGCGGTCTCCGTGAACAAATCTTAATTCTTAACTCTTAATTTAGAGGATTCGTTATAAAAAATCAATAGTGTCCTAAATAATTTCATCAAAAGTTACGCCAAGTCGCATCAAACCAGTATTATTTGACGTATCTCGACAGCGCAACAAACTGCGCATACCCTCTATGTCTCATTTTTTGCCTCAGGTGGCGGTGTGAATGTCTCGTTTATCCAGAGACAAAGGTCAATTTTGGTGAAAGTGTTGAGCCGAAGTGACGATACGAGGTTTGAGAAGTGCCATTTTTTCCTTGCGTAATTTTTACACACAAGAGCCACTTTCTCTCGCTATCTGCATGGGAATATAAGAGAAAGTGGCTCAATATTCATAAGCTAAGACTACGGTTTCACTTCTTTTACATCATCAAGTTCTTTAAATCGACATCCTCCTTCACTTCAAGGTATAAACGGTTTACCTTTATTAGAATCTATTATTTCTTTCTCTTTATCCACAGGATAAGAATCAT
>JAILIJ010000166.1 GCA_024695315.1 Bacteroidaceae bacterium | reverse complement strand
GCTTAACGAGGAACAGAAGGAACGTGAAGAAAAACTCGAAATCTTCATCCCTAATGGACCACGTCTTGGTAATAAGGTTATTGAGGCTAAGCACATGGCAAAGGCCTTTGGAGATAAAGTTCTCTTTAAGGATCTTAACTTTAATCTCCCACCTAATGGTATCGTTGGCGTTATAGGACCTAATGGCGCGGGTAAGACAACAATGTTTCGACTTATTATGGGACTTGAAACTCCAGATGCGGGAACATTCGAAGTGGGTGAGACTGTTAAATTGTCATACGTGGATCAGCAGCATAAAGATATTAAGGCTGACCAAAGTGTGTACCAGGTGGTAAGCCAAGGAAATGAAACAATACGTATCGGAAACCGTGACCTCAATGTACGTGCTTATCTTAGCCGTTTCAACTTCAACGGAGCCGATCAAGAGAAACTTTGTGGGGTACTTTCCGGTGGTGAACGTAATCGTCTGCATCTTGCTATGGCACTAAAGCAGGAGGGTAATGTACTTCTTCTCGATGAGCCAACAAATGATATTGACGTTAATACTTTGCGAGCTCTCGAGGAAGGTCTTGAGAATTTTGCTGGTTGTGCTGTTGTAATCAGTCATGATCGTTGGTTCCTCGATCGTATATGTACACATATCCTTGCATTTGAAGGGGATGGAGAAGTAGTATTCTTCGAAGGTTCATATACAGATTATGAGACGAATAAAGCTAAGCGTCTGGGTATAGAAGAACCTAAGAGAGTGCGCTACCGCAAACTTATGGATGAATAATGAAAATTTCACTCTGTCCTGCTTTTGTAGGATAGGGTGAATTCATATTTATTTTCATTGGCTTTGCGTTACGAATATATAATCAAATACTTAAATTAGACGTCAAGTGACACCAAAAGAAGAAATTGAAAGTCTAAGAAAAGAGCTTGAACAACATAATTACAACTATTATGTGTTGAATCAGCCAACGATTTCTGACTATGACTTTGACCAGATGATGCATAAACTGCAAGATCTGGAACTTTTCTATCCGCAATATGCTGATCCTAATTCACCTACTCAACGTGTGGGTTCGGACCTCAACCAGTCTTTTAAGACTGTTCCACATAAGTATCCTATGCTCTCTTTGGCTAATACTTATAATGAGGACGATGTGCGCGACTTTTATAATCGTGTGAAACAGGGATTGGAAGGTGAGGATTTTGAGATATGCTGTGAGATGAAATATGATGGACTCAGCATTTCTCTTACTTATATTGACGGACAATTGGTGCAGGGAGTGACTCGAGGAGATGGTGTGCAGGGGGATGATGTGACGGCAAATGTGAGAACCATTAAGAGTATTCCGCTACGCTTGCGCGAAGGTTCTGGATATCCTCATGAATTTGAAATTCGTGGAGAAATATTGATGCCTTGGACTTCTTTCGAAGCTTTGAATGCTGAAAGAGAAAAAAATGAGGAACCGCTTTTCGCTAATCCGAGAAATGCTGCTTCTGGTACTCTGAAGTCACAGAAATCAGAACTTGTTGCTTCTCGTAAATTGGACGCATATCTGTATTATCTGTTGGGAGATGAAATTCCTGCAGATGGATTCCATTACGAAAATCTGCAGATGGCACGTGATTGGGGATTCAAGATTTCACAAGGAATGAAAAAATGTAAAACTGTTGATGAAATTCTTGAATTTATTGATTACTGGGATAAGGAGAGGAAGAACCTACCTGTTGCTACGGACGGAATTGTGCTGAAGGTTAATTCTCTGCGTCAGCAACGACATCTCGGTTATACTGCTAAAAGTCCACGATGGGCTATCGCATATAAGTTCAAAGCGGAAAGGGCATGTACACGACTTAACGAGGTTACATATCAAGTGGGGCGTACTGGAGCTATTACGCCTGTCGCTAATATGGATGTGGTGCAGCTCGCAGGAACTCAGGTTAAACGTGCTTCTCTTCATAATGCTGATATTATAGAAGAATTGGATTTGCATATTGGTGACATGGTGTATGTTGAGAAGGGAGGAGAAATAATTCCTAAAGTGGTTGGTGTGGATAAGACACAACGTGTGCCAGGATTGCAGAAAGTTCAATTTATAAAGACCTGTCCTGAGTGTGGAGCTACTCTTGTACGTTATGAGGGAGAGGCTGCACATTATTGCCCTAATGATACGGCTTGTCCTCCTCAGATAAAAGGACGTATTGAGCATTTCATATCTCGTAAGGCTATGAATATAGATAGTCTTGGGCCTGAAACTGTCGACGATTTCTATCAACGTGGACTTATTAACGATGTGGCAGATCTTTACAAACTTACAGTTTCGCAGATTGCTAATAATAATGAAAATAGACGCGTTTCAGCAACTAAGGCAGTTAATGCTATAAAGCAGTCTACGGAGGTCCCATTTGAAAGAGTGGTATTTGCTATTGGAATACGTTTTGTAGGAGAAACGACGGCAAAATTGCTTGCTCGTCATTTTAAGAATATGGACGCTTTGGCAAATGCCAGTATTGGTGAACTGCTTGAAGTCGATGGTGTAGGGCAGGTTATTGCCGAAAGCATAATTCGTTTCTTCCGTGACGAAAGGAATATAGATATACTTAACAGACTCAAGGAGGCTGGAGTACAGATGGCCTTATCGGAAGAGGCCATGTCTGGACAAACAGATATTTTATCTGGACAGAGCATCGTTATTAGTGGAGTATTCGCTAAGCATTCGAGGGATGAGTATAAGAACATGATAGAAAAGAATGGGGGAAAGAACGTTGGAAGCATTTCTAAAAAGACGTCTTTTATCCTTGCAGGAGAAAATATGGGACCTGCAAAATTGGAAAAGGCTCAGAGCTTAGGTGTTAAGATTATTTCTGAGGACGAATTTCTGGAAATGATTAACAATTTCTGATTCTGTATGTGGATAAGTTATGAACCGTAAAATATATTGCATATTTGATTACTAAAAAATCATAATTCATATCTGTTGTTTCGTAATAATTTCGTACTTTTGCATAAAATTCGTAAACTATTAAGATTAAAATATGTCACGTAACAAGTTCAAAGGCTTAGGTATAGCCCTAATCACGCCTTTTACAAAAGATGGAGCAGTAGATTACACAGCACTTCGTCGTCTATTGGACTACCAACTTTCTAATGGTATTGATTTTCTCTGCATCCTCGCTACAACTGGTGAAACTCCATGTCTTACTGAAGAGGAAAAGGAAAATATTAAAGAGATTGTTAAGGAAAGAGTCCAGGGAAAAGTGCCTATTCTTCTTGGCATGGGTGGTAATAATACTGCTGCAGTCGTTGACACTATTAAGAAGACTGATTTCAAGGGTATTGATGGTATTTTGAGCGTCTGCCCTTATTACAATAAACCTTCACAGGAAGGACTCTATCAGCATTTTAAGACTATTGCTGAAGCTAGTCCTGTACCTGTAGTACTTTATAACGTACCTGGAAGAGTTGGTGTTAATATGACTGCTGAGACTACACTCCGTTTGGCTCGTGACTGTGAGAATATTGTTGCAATCAAGGAGGCAAGTGGTAATTTCACTCAGATTGATGACATCATCAAGAATAAACCTAAGGATTTCGATGTCATTTCTGGTGATGATGGTATCACTTTCCCACTTATCACTTTGGGAGCAGCAGGAGTTATTTCTGTAATTGGAAATGCTCTTCCAAAAGAATTTAGCCGTATGGTTCGTCTCGCTCTAAATGGTGACTATCAGAATGCGCTTACTATACATCATAAGTTCACAGAGCTGTTCAAACTGCTATTTGTAGACGGAAACCCTGCTGGAGTCAAGGCTATGCTTAACAGTATGGGATTAATTGAAAATGAACTTCGTCTTCCACTTGTGCCTGCTCGCATAACTACAATGGGTGAGATTAGTGCTATAGTGAAAGAATTAAATATCAAATGCTAAAATATTTGGCATTGTAATCTTTAATGACAATTAGCAAGACAAATAAAAAGTCGTCTCAAAATAAAGGTACTCGGCTGAAGCCTGAGGTAGATGATGGTACATCGGTTTTGAATGTATATGAAGGGTTGGGAAAATGGAGCCTCACTTTTTTCGTAAGTGGACTTATCCTATCTCTTGTGTCTATATTCTTAATCGTTGCGTTTGTGTCGTACCTCATTACTGGAGCTGACGACTATTCTTGGTTGGAAAATGGCGTGTCTGTTGATGAGGACGTGAAGGTAAAGAACCTATGCGGCACATGGGGAGCATATACTGCGTTTTTCTTCATGAATAATTGTTACGGTCTTGCTTCTTTCTTAATACCACCATTTCTGTTGATGGCAGGATTCAAAATGATGGGGGTGTTTAACTTCAAATTGTTCAAAAGATTCATTTTTATGACTCTTCTGATGTTGTGGTTAAGCGTTTGTCTCGCTTTTGTGGGCAGTTACATCCCATTTTTAGACGATTCCTTCTTGAAGATTGGAGGTATGCATGGTATCAAAGTAGTAAATTACTTGAATCGTGTAATTGGTGTACCAGGAATTATTGTTTCTGTTTTTTTCACAGGTATTCTCTTGTTGATATATCTTAGCACTAAAACGGTGGAGGTTTTACGTGAGTTCTTGAGGTTTAGGTATCTACAGGAGTTGAGAGAAAAACGACGTGAACATGCCGAAGCTAAACGTGCAGCTGAAGCTGCTGCAGCAGAGTTGGCGGCAAGTGCACAGGCAAGCGATAGTGCTCCTAGTGAGGATAGTGTAAACTTGTCTACTCTAGAACAGCATAATGTTGAGAACGGAGAGGCTGTTGGTAATGATGAATTATCTATAGCTGACGCACTTTCTGCTAAGAATGCAGAGGGAATGGATTCTGAAAATACAACTCCAAATGAAGGAGAACAAGCTGCAAAGGATAGTTATACTGGAGAACCAATTTTTGTGCCACTTTCTAATGTAGAAAATACACAACCAGAACAGGAAAACGTAAATAATGATGGTGAGGATGATGAAAAAGTAGATGTCGATTTCACTATCGGTGGTGTAACGGACGAAATGAATAATGCACTCTCTATAGCTAATGCTTTGTCACAGAAAAATGAAGAGGGCAGGGCGGCTTCGCATGAAGAGGGGGATGCTTCGGAAATTAATGATGATTCGCTGGGAGAAGAGAATTCTAATGAGGTAGATTCTGGAAAGAATGTGGATGATGTACAGTTGGATGTGACTATAAATGATACGGAACTTGCTTCTGGAGATATTGTTCGTGACATAGATCCTAATGCTCCGTATGATCCACATAAGGATTTGGAAAACTATAATTATCCTACTGTAGATCTTCTTGCTAAGGCTAGTTCTGATTCTACTCCAACAATTGATATGGAGGAACAGACGGCTAATAAGGAACGTATTATTCATGTTCTGAAGAATTTCGGAGTCGAAATCAGTAGTATTCAGGCTACTATAGGTCCAACAATTACACTTTATGAAATTGTTCCTGCTGAGGGTACACGTATTAGTAAAATACGTAATCTAGAGGATGATATAGCTCTTTCACTTGCTGCGGAAGGTATTCGTATTATTGCACCTATTCCAGGAAAGGGTACAATAGGTATCGAGGTTCCTAATAAGAAGAAGTGTATAGTCTCAATGGAGAGCATCATAAATAGTAAAACATATCACGAGAGTACAATGGAACTCCCTTGTGCTATTGGTAAGACTATTTCTAATGATGTGTTCATGTTTGACTTGGCTAAGGCTCCACACTTGCTGGTGGCCGGTGCTACAGGACAGGGAAAATCCGTTGGACTGAATGCTATTGTGACTTCTCTCTTATATAAGAAGCACCCTTCAGAACTGAAAATAGTGATGGTTGACCCTAAGAAGGTTGAGTTCAGTATTTATTCGCCTATTGAGAACCATTTCTTGGCTCGTCTAGAAGAAGAGGAGGATTGTATCATTACTGATGTTCAAAAGGTGGTGAAGACTTTGAACTCCCTTTGTGCTTTGATGGATTCGAGATACGATCTACTTAAAAAGGCGGGCGTACGTAATATTAAGGAATATAATGCTAAGTTCAAGGCTCGTCAGTTGAATCCTGAAAATGGTCATGAATTTATGCCATATATTGTGGTTATCGTCGATGAGTTCGGTGATCTTATCATGACTGCTGGTAAGGAGGTAGAACTTCCTATTTGTCGTATCGCACAGTTGGCGCGTGCGGTCGGCATACACATGATTATCGCTACTCAGAGACCACAAGCAAGTATCATTTCAGGTGCTATCAAGACGAACTTCCCTACGCGTATTGCTTTCAAGGTTAGTTCGATGATGGACTCTCGAGTAATTCTTGATAGAGCTGGAGCAAACCAACTTATTGGAAAGGGTGACTTGCTGTATCTTGCAGGTGCAGAGCCAGTACGTGTTCAGTGTGCTTTTGTTGATACTCCTGAGGTTAGCAATATTTGCCACTTCATAGCTCGACAGCAGGCTTATTTGCATCCTATGTATCTGCCAGATGTACAGACAGAAGATGGTGGCGACATGATGGGAGGTGACCAAAGAATGGATGCGAAACATTTGGACCCTCTATTTAGTGAAGTTGCCAAGTTTGTAGTCACATCACAACAAGGTTCTACGTCTATGATTCAGCGTAATTATTCTATAGGATACAATAGAGCTGGAAAGATTATGGATCAGTTGGAAAAAATGGGTGTCGTAGGACCTCAAATGGGTTCAAAACCACGTCAGGTTCTTATTCAAGATGTATTGACGCTTGAAGGACTATTAAATACTTTAGGTTAATTCTTAATTGAAAGGTAATATGAAGAAATTATTATTTATTCTGTCTACTATATTCTGCCTATTATCTGTGGAGTCTTTGCATGCAGAGAATGCCAAGGGGATTTTAGACAAGGCTGCGGCAAGGTTTAAGTCAGCAGGTAATATTAAAGCGGACTTTGTTTTGGCAGTTAATGGTAATGATATGAATGGTACTTTATATGTTTCCGGAAAGAAATTCAAATGTTCTACCGATGCGGTAACATCTTGGTTTGACGGAAAAACTATGTGGCACTATGTGGCAGCAAACGATGAGGTTAATGTTACTAACCCTTCTGCTGCAGAAATTGCACGTATGAATCCTTATTCTTTCTTGTCTTTGTATAAGAATGGGTATAAATGTGAAATGGGAAAATCGTCGGCTAATGAGTATGAAGTAATACTTACTGGACAAAAAGGCTCAACTTTTTCTCATATTTCTGTTCGAATAAATAAAAAGAGCTATCAGCCTTCTTACATTAAGACTACTGGTTCAAAGGCTGTTACTGAGATAAGTGTGAAATCTTTGAAGAAAAATCAGAAGTTTTCTGATTCTATATTCAAGTTTAATAAAAATAAATATCCTAACGTTGAAATTGTAGATTTACGCTGAATATTATGGAACATGTTAGATGCTTAATTATTGGTTCTGGGCCTGCAGGCTATACTGCTGCCATATACGCAAGTCGCGCAAACCTTAGTCCTGTGCTTTATGAAGGAATACAGCCAGGAGGACAGTTGACTATTACTGATGCTATAGAGAATTTCCCTGGACATCCAGAGGAGATTTCTGGTCCTGAATTAATGGATCTTATGCGTCAGCAGGTTGATAAGTTTGGTGTAGATGTACGTAGTAATATTTGTGTTAAAGCAGATTTGAGCAAGGCACCTTATCATTTCACTTTTGATGATAATAGTGAGGTAGAGGCTGACACAGTAATAATATCTACCGGTGCAAGTGCTAAGTTCCTGGGATTGTCTGATGAAAAGAAATATATGGGACAAGGAGTGAGTGCTTGTGCTACATGTGATGGATTCTTCTATCGTAAAAAAGTTGTTGCCGTCGTTGGTGGTGGAGATACAGCTTGTGGTGAAGCTCAATACCTTGCTGGACTTGCTAATAAGGTTTATCTTATTGTACGTAAACCATTCTTGCGTGCAAGTAAGATTATGCAGGATAGGGTTATGAATAATCCTAAAATTGAAGTTCTTTTCGAAACAAATACAGAAGGATTATATGGAGATAATGGGGTAGAAGGAGCACATCTCGTTCATCGTAAGGGTGAGGCAGACGAGCGCCATTATGATTTGCCTATTGATGGATTCTTCTTGGCTATTGGACATAAACCTAATTCAGATATTTTCAAGCCATGGGTAGAAACTGATGAGATGGGATATATTGTAACTAAGGATGCAACTCCATGTACAAATGTTCCTGGAGTGTTTGCGGCTGGAGATGTTGCAGACCCTATTTATCGTCAGGCCATTGTTGCTGCGGGTAGCGGATGTAAGGCTGCTATGGAAGCAGAAAAATATCTTCAAGACAATAATCTATAATAATGGAAAAATATATCTCTTCACCTTTTAATCTGGATAAGAAATTAAATACATATTCTTCTCCACTTTATAAATGGAAATTGTATCGTCTCATAAATAAATGTAAGAATGTTTCCGAACGACGTCATCCTATGTTTGAACAAAACAGGGCAATGAAATGGTTGGGATATCTTGGTTTTGCTTTTTGGGCTTGTTATCTGATTTTCTTCGGTGTTTTGCTCGGAAATGTAGATGATGGGGCTACTGAGATGTTTGATATTATAAATGGTGGTTTGGTATTTTTCTTGACATGTGATTTCTTTTTAAGAATGTTTCTTGTTGACACACCAGCGCAAGAAGTAAAACAGTTCAAGCTAATGCCAATTTCATCTTCTTTCCTCATAAATATTTTCCTGGTAAGAAGAGGTACATCTATTTTCAATATTATATGGTTGTTCTTCTTTGTTCCATTTGGATTCTTTAGTCTTCTACACTTTTATGGATTCTGTGGTTTTATTGGATGGTGTATAGCATTATGGCTTATTTTTGTAGCAAATAGCTATTGGTATCTTTTGTGGAGAACATTACTTAATCGTAATATGCTATTTATTATCATCCCTGTTGTTTTATATGCCGTTTTTATTTATTTAGGAATCTTTGATGACGAATATACAAAATTGATTCTCGGGGACGATAATACGCAACCAGTATTTTGGACCTGTTTGAAAGTGGGACGATGGGCTTTAGAACTGAATCCTATAGCGTACGTAATACCAATAGTTGCTATTGGTGCACTCTATTCAGTCAATTATTTTATACAGATACGTTCTGTTTATCGAGAGATTGCAGAAGTGCAGGCGGCTAAGGTGAAGTCACGTGAAATGGCATTCTTAAACCGCTTCGGAATTGTAGGTGAGTATATCAAATTAGATATTAAGTCTATAATGCGAAATAATGTCATACGCCAATCCTTCTTATCTGGATTAGTATGCACTATAATGCTGACTTGTATCTTTGCATTTACTCCGATATATGACGATATGCTATTTATGAAAGCATATATTAGTATGTATTGCTATTGTGCATTGTCTGTAATAACATTAACTGGAGTCATGTGTGCGGAAGGTAACTATATAGACGGACTTATGTCACGAAAAGAATCGGTATTATCTCTTTTAAAAGCAAAATATTATTTTAATTTGTTTATGATGATAATTCCTTTCTTGATATTTATGATTCCAATTATTCAAGGAAAGAATTCTTTTATGGAGTCTGTTGGGTGTCTTCTATTTACAGCAGGTGTAGTGTTGCCATGCCTCATGCAGATGGCTGTATATAATAAAAATACAATTCCATTGAATGCAAAGCTCACGAAAGCAAGGTCTAATAGTAAAACCCAGATGATAGTGTCTATGATTGCACTTTTTGGACCTATGATAATTATGTATGCTCTTATGGTGCTTTTGACGGATTGGGCTTCTTATGCCATGGCTGCAATAGGTCTTGTTGGTGTTCTTCTTGAACCTATATGGTTGCGTAACATTTACAAGCGTTTTATGGCAAGAAGATATGAGAATATGGATGGTTTTAGAAACAGTAGAAATAATTAATAAGTTATGAAGTTAGAACTTTCAAATATAAAGAAGTCTTTTGGAGATAAGGTAGCTTTGGACGTTGATAATTATATAGTCAATGAAGGCGAGGTTATTGGACTTGTCGGTAATAATGGAGCCGGTAAGACTACTATGTTTAGAGTTATTCTTGACCTTATAAAACCAGATTGTGGAGTTGTTTCTATTGACGGAACAAATCCTGCAGAAAGTGAAGACTGGAAAGAATTTACTGGAGCGTATGTGGATAGTGGGTTCTTAATTGACTATTTGACTCCAGATGAGTATTTTAGTTTTATTGCTAAAATAACAAGTATGTCTAAGGATGAATTGGATGAGAGATTGAAGTCTTTTGAAGGATTTATGAATGGTGAGGTTTTAGGTCAAAATACGCTTATTCGTAATCTTTCTATGGGAAATAAGCAAAAGGTGGGTATTATCGCTGCTATGCTTACTAATCCTAAGTTATTAATTTTGGATGAACCTTTCAATTTCCTCGATCCTACTTCACAGTTGGCAATGAAGCACGTCATAGAAAACTATAATAAGGCTACAGGAGCAACAGTAATCGTTAGTTCTCACAATCTTACTCATACTATTGACATCTGTACTCGTGTAACCTTATTGGAACATGGAAAAGTGATAAAGGATTATGATAAGAGCACGCATGCCGATTTGACTCACGAAATTGAAAATTATTTTATAGAGAACGTAAAGGAGTAATGAAGAAATTATTATACTTATTTTTTATACTGTTTTTGACGTCTTGTTCGACTAACAAATACAATTTTTCTTCTATTCCAGGAAGAAATAAAATGTCGAATAATAAAGGAACTTCGGCTGGATGGAAATTCACTCCAGTTACTACTTCTTCGAAGTCATCTGCTGACTCATCAAAGAGCAAGACTAGTCGTGCTGATATGTCACAAGCAAGTAGTAAATTAGGAATAAGTATAACTGCTTCAGATAATTCAAAACTAATGACGGAGTCTGCTTCATGGGTAGGCGTTAGATATAGAGCTGGAGGAGCTGACCGAAAAGGTGTGGATTGTTCTGGTTTGGTCTATGCAATTTATACTAGAGTATATGGAAATCATATCTCTAGATGTAGTAGCGCAGATTTGTTTTCTAAGTATTGTTCTAAAATTAGTCGTTCATCTTTGAAACAAGGTGACCTCGTATTTTTTACAACTGATAATTCTGGAAGGCGTATTGGGCATTCTGGCATATTTTTGAAAGGTGATAAATTTATCCATGCAAGTTCATCCAAAGGTGTAATTGTTAGCAGTTTGAATGATGCGTATTGGAACAAACATTGGTACGCTGGAGGAAGGGTGAAATAAAAAAGTGAAAAAAAGTACGAAATATTTTTTTTATTATTTTAAGAAAACCTATATTTGCTAAAAATACCGTGAAAGATGTGCAGTTGACTTGTGAGAGTCGGTGTTTTATTTTTTACAAACTATTCAAGTGTTTTGATTTAACTCTATGTTGAGTGTTTTGTGAAACACATCCATTCTTATATGTGTGTTGTTTTCACATTAAAGTGTTTATTATAATTTACAACTAATATCTAAAACATTAAATCGTATGAAAATTTCACGAATTGATCACCTTGGCATTGGTGTTAAAAGTATTGATGAGGTACTTCCTTTTTTTGAAAATGTACTTGGACTTAAGTGTTATGCAGTAGAAGAAGTTGCTGACCAAAAGGTAAAAACAGCTTTCTTGAAAGTCGGTGAGGTTAAGTTGGAACTACTTGAACCAACATCAGAAGAAAGTGCTGTCGCAAAGTGGCTCGCTAATGGTGGAAAGGGTGTTCATCATGTAGCTTTCGCTGTTGAAGATGGTGTGGCAGAGGCACTTGTGGAAGCAGAAGGTAAGGGCGTTCGTCTTATTGATAAAACTCCACGACCTGGTGCAGAGAAAATGAATATAGGATTTTTGCATCCAAAGACAACAGCAGGTATTCTTACTGAGCTTTGCGAACCTCAAAAATAAGAAATGTTCTCTTTTTTGAGTACAAAAGATTTATAATCATATATTGTATATATAGATTTTTTCAATTTATAATACATAAAACCGTATAATCTAATGTCTAAACAAACAGAAAGAATACAGGAGTTGATTGAACTCCGTAAGAAGGCACGTATTGGTGGCGGAGAAAAAGCCATTGAAAAACAACATGCAAAAGGAAAACTTACAGCGCGTGAACGTATTGCTCTTCTTCTTGATGAAGGAAGTTTTGAAGAAATGGATATGTTTGTTGAGCATCGTTGTACTAATTTTGGAATGGAGAAAAAACACTATCTTGGAGATGGTGTTGTAACCGGTTCTGGAACTATTGACGGACGCCTTGTCTATGTCTTCGCTCAAGATTTCACAGTTAGTGCAGGTTCTCTTTCTGAGATGCTTGCAAGCAAGATATGTAAAGTCATGGATATGGCAATGAAGGTTGGTGTACCATGTATTGGACTCAACGACTCTGGTGGTGCACGACTTCAGGAAGGTATTAACGCTCTTGCAGGATATGCTGAAATCTTCCAACGTAATATTATGGCAAGTGGAGTGGTACCACAAATTTCTGCTATCATGGGACCTTGTGCTGGTGGAGCTGTTTATTCTCCAGCTTTGACTGACTTTACATTCATGGTTGAGAATTCTTCATATATGTTCCTTACTGGACCTGGACCTGTAAAGGCTGTACTTGGAGAAGTGGTCACACAGGAACAGCTTGGAGGAGCAAGTGTACATGCTACAAAGAGTGGTGTTACACATTTCACAGCTCCAACAGAAGAAGAAGCCATCTCGATGATAAAGAAACTTATTAGTTTTATTCCTCAAAATAATTTGGAAAAGACTCCACGTATAGAATGTACTGATCCTATTAGTCGTATGGAAGATTATCTTAATGATATTATACCTGATAATCCTAATATGCCATACGATATGTATCAGGTCATTGCAGGTATTGTAGATAATGGAGATTTCTTTGAGGTACAACCTAATTATGCTAAGAATATTATTGTCGGTTTTGCACGATTCAATGGACAGTCTGTAGGTATTGTAGCAAATCAGCCAAAACAGTTGGCAGGAGTTCTTGACTGCAACTCAAGTCGTAAGGGAGCTCGTTTTGTTAGATTCTGTGATGCCTTCAACATTCCAATAGTAACTTTGGTTGATGTACCAGGATTCCTTCCAGGTACAGCTCAGGAATATAATGCTGTTATTCTGCATGGTGCAAAGTTGCTATATGCTTATGGAGAAGCTACTGTGCCAAAGGTAACTGTCACATTGCGTAAGTCCTATGGAGGTTCACATATCGTGATGTCATGTAAACAGCTTCGTGGCGATATCAATTACGCTTGGCCTTCTGCAGAGATAGCAGTGATGGGAGCAAGTGGAGCAGCTTCAGTATTATATGCAAAGGAGGCTAAAGCATTAAAGGACGAAGGAAAGGTTGAGGAGGCCAAGGCTTATATAAAGGAGAAGGAAGACGAATATACAAAACTCTTTGCTAATCCTTATCAAGCAGCAAAGTATGGCTATATTGATGATGTTATTGAGCCTCGAAACACGCGATTCCGTATTATTCGCGCTCTTGCTCAGCTTGAGAACAAGAAGATGAAAAATCCTGCTAAGAAGCATGGTAACATTCCACTTTAATTATGTTGCTTATGATTTTATTAGAAACAGATTGGTCACAATCATGGCTAATGACAGGCATGGGAATTGGAGTGGTTTTTGTGATTCTCATATTGCTAATTTTTGTTTTGCAAATTTTTAGTGTTATGGGACGAAAGACTACTGCGAAAGCCATAAATGTAAAAGCTGATTATAAGGATAAGAAACAAGCCAAAGCTTTTGATAAGGCAAGTGATGAGGAAAAAGCTGCTGTAGCTGTTGCTCTATATCTATATTATTATGAGAAGAACAACAGAGAGAACCGTATCCTTACTATTAAGCCTAATCCAAATTCTGCATGGCATTCTGAACTCAATGAGAGGCTATAGTTAGATTGAAAGAGCAGATTAAGTGCGATTTCATATAACGTTGTCTGCTCAATTTATTTTTTTAACAAAAATGGAAGAGTGCGTAGAAAGCTTATGTTTTCACCATTCAAACAGAAAATACAATGAAAGAATTTAAATTTAAGATAGGAAACCAGGATTATGCTGTAGCCGTGGAAGAGCAGACTCCTGAGTTGCTCAAAGTTACTGTTAATGGACAGACGTACGAGGTGGACATCCCACAGACGAAAGCTCAGGGACCAAGACCTGTTGCTGCTCCTGCTAATCCAAAGGCACAGACGGGTGGACCAGCAAATGTTAATTCCGAACTTCCTGGTACTGTCACAAAAGTTGTCGTCACAGATGGTCAGCATGTCAAGAGAGGAGATGTGCTACTTGTAATTGAGTCTATGAAGATGGCAAATGATATTGTTTCTGATGTCGACGGAACAGTTCAGCATGTCGTTGTAACTCCAGGGCAGAATGTTAATCAGGGAGATTTACTTGTAGAAATGGTTGCCGATTTTGTCGCTGCAGAAGCTACAATAGCTCCAAAGCCAGCTCCTGTTGCTCCAGCACCAGTTGCTGAGTCAAAGCCAGTAGCCCCTGTGGTAGGAAATAATGGTGTTACTTCTCCATTGCCAGGAAAAATAACAAAAATTGCTGTCAACGTAGGTGACAAAGTCAAAGCTGGTGATACTGTGGTATTTCTTGAGGCCATGAAGATGGAAAATAGTATTACGGCAGAAACTACAGGTGAAGTAAAGGCTATTTTAGTATCCGTGGGCGATCAAGTTCAAAACGGTCAGACTCTTATAGAATTTGCTTAATAGGGGTAGTTTTTTTGATTTATACATTAACATTACACAATCTATGAAGAATATCAAATATTATATTATGATAGCTTTACTTCTGATGGTTGCGTCGCCTGTAATGGCTAGTGAGTTTAATCTTAGCATGGGACTTGAAAAGTTCTATAATGAAATGGGATTCACGGCATTGTTTACAGGTGATGGCTGGAAGAATATCGTTATGCTAGCCATAGGATGTCTTCTGCTATACCTCGCAATTCATAAGAAGTATGAGCCACTTTTGCTCCTTCCTATAGCTTTTGGTATGATTCTTACAAATCTTCCTGGTGCCAATCTATATCACACGGAACTATGGAATGGAGATTTCTTGAATCCTGAAAGTCCATATTATCATAGCTATGGACATATACTTACAGAAGGTGGTATTTTGGACTGGCTCTATATTGGAGTGAAGGGAGGAATATATCCTTGTCTTATCTTTATTGGTGTAGGTGCAATGACGGACTTTGGACCGCTGATTGCTAATCCGAAAAGCCTTTTACTTGGTGCAGCTGCACAGATTGGTATCTTTGCAACATTTATTGTAATGCAGATGGAGTTTCTTGGATTCACACCTGCTCAGGCTGCCTCTATAGGTATTATTGGTGGAGCAGATGGACCTACGGCCATATTTCTTACTACTAAGTTGGCTCCAGAACTGCTTGGTCCTGTAGCTGTAGCCGCTTATAGTTATATGGCACTCGTACCAGTTATCCAACCTCCGATAATGAAATTTCTGACTACAGAGGAAGAGCGTAAAATTAGGATGAGTCAGCTTCGTACTGTTAGCAAGAAAGAAAAGATTATTTTTCCAATTATTGTGGCCATAATTGTATCTCTCGTTTTACCATCTGCAGCACCATTGATTGGCTGTTTGATGCTTGGTAACCTTATGAAAGAGAGTTGTGTGGTTGATCGATTGAGTGACACGGTTCAAAATGCACTTAATAATATAGTTGTAATTTTCTTAGGAATTACAGTTGGAGCGACAGCTTCTGCTGATGCTTTTTTGAATTTGCAGACAATAAGTATTCTCTGTGTAGGTATCATAGCTTTTGGTTGTGGAAGTGCAGGAGGTGTACTTTTGGCAAAGTTTATGAATTTATTTCTTAAGGAAAAGATTAATCCGCTTATTGGATCTGCAGGTGTAAGCGCTGTGCCGATGGCTGCACGTGTAAGTCAAACTGTAGGTCAGCAGGCAGATTCACGTAATTTCCTTCTTATGCATGCCATGGGACCGAATGTAGCCGGTGTAATTGGCTCTGCAGTAGCGGCAGGTGTTTTACTTAGTTTCTTGGGATAAAGTCTATTTTTCTTAATACGTTTTAAGAGGGTGTATCAAATGTCTTTAATTTGACAAATGATACATCCTTTTTTGCATCCTACAAATCCTATGTTTTTAGTATGGTTTATATGATAAACATTTGACAGAATCAAAAATTTAATGGTTATTAAACGCCCCTTTTATTATCGTTTAACAAGCGTTAAACAGCAATCTGTGTTTGAGTACAAATTTTGATCACCGTTTGAGCAGGGCTAGATCTGTTAGCATTTTTGTTGTAAGTTGTGATGGGAGTTTTAATGCTGGATAATTCTTTCATTCGAGCGCAATTTTTTTTAAAAAGTTCAGCAGGAATAGTTCTATTATTCAGGAGAAATTTTCCAAATCATTCAATGGTACGGTCGTACCATTCAGTGGTATGACTGTATCATTGAGTGATACGACCGTACCATTGAATGATTTTATGAATTGTTTTGCAATAGGCATAGAATTGCCCAGTAGGAATAAAGAAATTCTTCTGCATTGATGAATAAAATGTTCTGCATTAAGGTGCGCTAAAGTGACATTTTTTTTAGCGAACATAATGTAAAAGAATAAACAAGACTTTGTCTCCTTTTTAGCTAAAATAAAAAATGGTGTATCAAAACAAGAGTTTGATACACCATTCTTATTTAAGTGTGTTATAGACTATTTAGTCAAAGAAAGCTTTGAACTTTGAGAAAATTTTACTTTTCATACTTTCGTTTGGTTGAAATTCGCTTGATGATGCAAATTCTTCCATTGCTTTCTTTTGGTCTTTCGTAAGTGTTTGAGGAATATAGATGCTTACGTTTACAAGCTCGTCACCTTTTTTACCTCTGTTATATCCTTGTACTGCAGGGATTCCTTTTCCGCGTAGACGTAGAACAGTACCTGGTTGAGTTCCTGGTTCTATTGTAAGTTTAGCTTTGCCATCTACAGTAGGTACTTCGATTTGACAACCGAGTGTAGCCTGTGGAATTGTCAGCAGAAGGTTGTAGACAAGATCATTACCATCGCGTACCAATTCTGGATGTGGCTTTTCGGAAATAATAATCTGCAAATCGCCGTTTACACCGTTGTGACGTCCTGCACCTCCCTTACCTTCAAGTGTAAGTACCATGCCTTCTTGCAGTCCGGCAGGGAAGTTGATTTCTTCAATAGTTTCTCCTGCAACGATTCCTTCACCATGACAGTAAGGACATTTATTTTTGATTACAGTACCTTCGCCATTACATGTAGAACAAACGCTCTGGCTCTGCATCATGCCAAGTATAGAACGTTGTTGACGTATTACATATCCAGTACCTTTACATGTGCTACATGTTTCGACTTTACCGTCAGCAGATCCAGTACCTTTACAATGCTCACAAACAACATCTTTCTTAACCTTGAATTTCTTTGTTGTGCCATTAACGATTTCGGTTAGATCGAGTTGCACTCTCATTCTTTGGTCGCGACCACGGAACACCGGTTTACGTGCTCTTTGTTGTCCGCCTCCGAATCCTCCGAATCCGCTAAAGCCTCCTCCGAATCCTCCGTTTCCGAAGATGTCGCCGAAAGCAGAGAAGATGTCGTTCATGTCGAATCCTTGTCCACCTCCGAATCCGCCCATGCCGTTTACTCCTTCTGGTCCAAATTGGTCGTATCTCTGTCTCTTTTCTGGATCACGAAGAACGTCGTATGCTTCTGCAGCCTCCTTGAACTTCTCCTCTGCCTCTTTGTTGCCAGGATTGCGATCAGGATGGTATTTGATGGCCAACTTTTTATATGCAGCCTTTATTTGTTGGTCTGTAGCGTTTTTTTCTACGCCAAGAACTTCATAATAATCTCTTTTTGCCATTGTATTGTTAAGTTTTTGAATTTATAGGTTTTACACATAAATAATTAGAAAATGATTACTATATATTTACTAAAGCCTAAAACTCTATTCACTTTGTTTTATTGAGCCACAGCAACTTTGCTATGACGTATTACTTTGTCATTAAGAGTGTATCCACATTCAACACAATCTATAACCTTATTTTTCTGATCTTCTGGTAGACCTGGTACGAGAGCTATAGCTTCATGATAGTCTGTGTCGAAATCTTTTCCTACAGCATCAATTTTCTTCAATCCTTCTTTTGCAAGAAGTTTTAAGAATTTATCAACGATAAGATTGACTCCTTCTTTTACGGCAGCAATATCCTCCATCTTATCCATATTATTCTGTGCACGTTCGAGGTCGTCAATAATAGGGAGTAGGGTGGTAATAACTTTCTGTCCACCGTTGAGAATTAATTCGGCTTTTTCTGAGATACTACGTTTACGGAAGTTATCAAATTCTGCTTGTTTGTAGAGTGCCTGTTCCTTAAGCTTTGCAATAGTAGCTTCTGCTTCTGCAAGTTTCTCTTCTACAGTAGGCTCTTTCTTTTCTTCTGTTTCAGCTTCATTTGTTTTTTCTTCATCAGGCTTTTCTGTTTCTGTGCTTTCTGTATTTGCAGCATTTTCATTAATATTTGCCTGCTCTTTATTATCTGTAGCTTCGTCTAAAGCTTCATTATTATTTTTCTCTTCGTTTAAGTCTGTTGTCATAATTTTAATTATTTTTTCTTCATGTCATAATTACAAAAAAGATGCCAGCATAGTTTTATGCTGACATTTTATGACAATATTACCGCTTTTATACTGTTCTGTGACAAAATAAGTAATATTATGTAAGGCTGACATGAAGATTTACTTCAACTCATCAGAGGTGTATCCAACTGGAAGTTTTCGACAATTGTAACTTGAAGCCATAATTTCTCCGTATGCTCCAGCAGAAAGCATAGCTATTAAATCGCCTCGTTTTACCTGATTGAGTTTTATATCTTTGTCAAAGACGTCACTTGATTCGCATATTGGTCCGACAACGTCATAAACTTCTTCAGTTGCTTGACTAGTTAAGTTTATTATTTTGTGATGTGCATCGTAAAGAGCAGGACGAATGAGGTCAGTCATGCCTGCATCAACGATTGCAAACTGTTTAACAGAGCCTTGTTTTACAAAGTTGACGCGAGTGATAAGAGCGCCACACTGTCCAACGATAGCTCGTCCGAGTTCGAAGTGTACTGTCTGTCCAGGTCTTAACTTTAGGTTTTTATTGTATGTCTCGAAATAGTCTTTAAAGTTAGGAATAGGATTTTCTTGTGGATTTACATAATCTATACCTAATCCTCCACCAACGTTTATTATTTCAACTTTTATTCCGTTGCTTTCCAATTTGTCTTGAAGTTCATTAATTCTATTAGCAAGGGCAACAAAGTCGTCCATTTCAAGAATTTGGCTTCCAATGTGGAAATGTAAACCTTTGAAATTTACATTTTTCATTTGTGAAGCTAAATCAATGATCTTCTCCATATCTTCCATGGCGATACCGAATTTGTTTTCTGCTAGTCCGGTAGTTATGTTTGCATGTGTATGTGCTCCGACGTTAGGATTGATACGGAAACATACATTAGCAATCTTGCCTTTTTGTTCTGCTATCTCGTTGATTATTTCAAGTTCAGGAATACTTTCAACGTTGAAACAGAAAATGTCGTTATCGATGCCGAGTTCTATTTCCCAGTCGCTTTTGCCTACACCGGCAAAGACAATTTTATTGGCGGGGAATCCTGCTTTCTGTACTTGTTCTATTTCTCCGCCACTTACGCAGTCGATGCCTAGTCCTGCTTCATTAATTACTTTTAGTACTTTAATATTTGCATTAGCTTTTACTGCATAGTGTACAAAGTATCCTGGATACTTTTTTGTTTCCTCGTTTATTACGTTAAGTGTCTGACGTAAAACATCGGTATCGTAATAATAAAATGGAGTGCGGATACCCTGAAAGCGGTTAGTGTTTGTTAAATTCATAAATGTTTCACCTTTGTGTTTGTTTTACAAAAGTGTAGTGCTTTAGTAAGTTAATTCTTAATGTTATTTCTCTATTAAAAACTACATCCAAAACCCTATTTCTAAGGTCTTGGATGTGTTTCTCATTTTTTTTATTTGTTATTGAACAGATGGTCTGACAAAGACTGTAAAGCATGTTTCTTATCATCAGCTGAGATAAGGAACGAAATATTGTGGTTACTTCCACCGTATGAAATCATACGTACAGGAATGTCGCTAAGTGCTTCTGTAGCCTTTGCTTCAAATCCTACATTATGATAGTCTAGGTCACCGACAACACAGATAATACACATGTTATCATCAACCTTAACTCGTCCGAACTTCTTCAATTCATCAAGTATAGCTGGAAGATTAACAGTGTTGTCAATAGTGACTGTTACCCCAACTTCGCTAGTAGTAATCATGTCAATACTAGTCTTGTAGCTTTCGAAAATCTCGAATACTTTTCTAAGGAATCCGTGTGCGAGAAGCATACGGCTTGAAGTGATATTTATAGCAGTGATATTATCTTTTGCAGCGACAGCTTTGATTTTCTTTGCTTCTGTCTCATTGCTGATAATTGTTCCTGGAGCTGTTGGATCCATTGTGTTAAGAAGTTTTACTGGAATACCTGCAAATTTTGCTGGTTGAACACAAGTAGGGTGTAGAATCTTTGCACCGAAATATGCTAGTTCTGCAGCCTCTTCGAAGTGAAGATGACTAACAGGAGCTGTTTTGTCTACAAAACGAGGGTCGTTATTGTGCATTCCATCGATGTCGGTCCAAATTTGAATTTCAGATGCATCAATAGCTGCACCGATAAGAGATGCAGAATAGTCTGAGCCACCACGCTGAAGGTTGTCCATTTCTCCATAGGCATTTCTACAGATGAAACCTTGTGTGATATATATATCTTTGCCAGAAACTTCTTCGAGTTGTACATTCAGTTTTTCACGAATATATTGCAAGTCTGGCTCAGAATTTTTGTCTGTACGCATGAATTCTAAGGCAGGAATGAGAGCTGCATTATATCCCTGTTCAAGAAGGTAGTTTGTAACCATGTTGGTGCTGATGATTTCACCTTGTCCAACAATGATTTTCTCTTCAAACATGGTGAAGATTCCCTTCGTGAATGAACGTAAGTAATCAAATTCCTGTTTTAGGAAATCGAGAGTCTTTTCCTTATATTCGTCTGTGCTATAAAGCTCGGCAACATGTTTCTTGTACTTTTGTTCAAGAGTGTTGATAGTCTCCATTGCACCTTCAGGATTCTTCTTGTATAGATAATCGGAGATTTCAACGAGTGTGTTTGTAGTTCCTGACATTGCTGACAGAACTACAATTTTCTTCTCACCGTCAGTAATCAATTTTACGACTCCCTTCATTCTTTCAGGAGAGCCTACGGAAGTTCCACCGAATTTAAGTACTTTCATTGTAATTATTATTTCTTTTTTATTGTTTCTGTTTTTGTTTGCCAAGTAATTTTAGTCTATGACCGTGTCATCACTATGTTGTTTTATGATATCATCGAGATCTGTGATGTCACTTGGACGGAAATCGTCGAGATTTATTGGCTTCAAATTGTGTTTCGATAGATTTTCATTATCATTTGATGCCTTTTGTTGCTCTTGAGCAGTGCTTTTGTTGTTGTCTCCTGATTGACAATTTGTTTCTTTGTCGTTTACTTGTTCAGAGACATTAATCGTTTGCTCATTCGCATTATTCTTGTTAT
Source organism: Bacteroidaceae bacterium (assembly GCA_024695315.1). GTDB lineage: Bacteria > Bacteroidota > Bacteroidia > Bacteroidales > Bacteroidaceae > Minthosoma. The sequence continues at coordinate 12,699 of JAILIJ010000166.1, read as the reverse complement.
TTCTCTCCGTTAGGTCTGAAGTTTCGTTAGTAGTAGTTGAGTCAGAAGCATTTTGCTCATTGAGATTATTTACCTCTGTGGATGCTTCTTCTTTAGAACTTTCGAAAAATACTTCATCTTCAAGTGATGACAAGTCAAAAGCTACAGGAGTGGTTATTTCTGTTACTCTATGATCTTCACATTTGAACACTTTTCCAGGATATCTTGCGAGGAGATTCATATTATGTGTAATCATAATTACTGTAGAACCTGCTTTGCAAATATTCTGTAAGAGTTCAGTAATGCTATTACTTGTTTCTACATCAAGGTTACCGGTAGGCTCATCGGCAAGAATCAACTTTGGCTTGTTAAGAATTGCTCGTGCAATACTTATTCGCTGCTGCTCGCCGCCACTGAGTTCATTAGGCATTTTATATCCCTTTGTACTCATGCCAACAAGTTCAAGCACGTCTTTTATTCTTTGTTCCATGTCGTGCTTGTTTTTCCATCCTGTAGCTTTTAGAACAAATCTAAGATTAGCTTCTACAGTTCTGTCTGTAAGCAGCTGAAAGTCCTGAAATATAATACCAAGTTTTCTTCGTAGTTCCGGAACTTTCTTGAGTTTTATCTTTGTCATGTCAAAACCAAGTACGTCAGCGAGTCCCTCCTTTACAGGTATTTCGGCATAAAGAGTTTTAAGCAGAGAACTCTTTCCTGAACCTACTTTGCCTGTAAGGTAAATGAATTCACCTTCTCCAACAGTGAATGTCACATCATGGAGGACCTCCATTGATTCTTGGTAGACATTAACGTTTCTGTAGTTGATTAAAGCCATATCCTTGTTTTAAGTTTAAGTTCGTTAAGTTTATAAGTTCTTATGTTCAAATTGAACAGATGACTTTTAACGGTTAACTATTGAACTTAATTAATGCTTATGCCAGTTTGGATCGTGACGTACTGCAAGTTCTTCTGCAAGATTTTCTATTGTTAGTCCCTTAGAAGTGAGTAGTACGATGAGGTGGTAAAGCATGTCTGAAGCTTCATAAACGAGACGCTCGTCGTTGTTTGCTACAGCTTCGATAACAGCTTCAAGAGCTTCTTCTCCTACCTTTTGGGCCATTCTGTGGCATCCATCCTTGAAAAGGCTTGTTGTATAAGAACCCTCAGGCATTTCCTCATGTCGTTTTTCGATGAAACGCTGTAATTCTGCGAGGAACATAAGTGGATTTTCATTCTTTTCATTCCAGCAAGTATCAGCGCCGGTATGACAAACTGGTCCTACAGGATTAGCTTTGATGAGTAGGGTGTCATTGTCACAATCTGATAGAATATCTACCACATTAAGGAAGTTGCCGCTTGTTTCTCCTTTTGTCCACAGACGATTTTTAGTACGACTAAAGAATGTAACCTTGCCCGTCTCTACTGTCTTATTGTAAGCTTCTTCATTCATAAAACCCAACATAAGTACCTTGAGCGTTTTAGCATCTTGAATAACGGCAGGTACAAGGCCATTCATCTTAGCGAAATCGATTTCCATATTTTTATTGTTTTATGGTAATTCAAAAGAATATTGTATTATTTGTATTATTCTTGTGAATACACTTTTTGTTTGTTGTCTATTATAATCTTATACTTATTCCTTTATTATTTAGATATTGCTTGAGTTGAGGAATAGGTATTTCACCGAAATGAAATACACTTGCAGCAAGTGCAGCATCAGAATGTCCGTCAACGAATGTGTCGTGAAAATGCTGCATTGTTCCTGCACCTCCAGAAGCAATTACTGGGATTGTGAGAGAGTCAGATAGTCTGCGTAGGGCGGCATTGGCAAATCCTTGTTTTACACCATCATGATTCATGCTAGTGAAGAGTACTTCTCCTGCACCTCTGTCATTAACTTCTTTAGCCCATTCAAATAGCCCTCTTTCGGTTTCTATTCGTCCTCCGTTCATGAAGCATTTCCATGTTCCATCAATATTTGGATCTCCATTTGTGTGTATGTTGTCGTCGATACATTTTGCATCTATTGCAACAACGCATACTTGGCTACCGAAATGCTTCGCTATTTCATCAATCAAACTTGGGTTTCTTAATGCTGCCGAGTTGATGCTGACTTTGTCAGCTCCGGCATTAAGGAGTCTTTCGACATCAGCAAGTTCGTTTATGCCACCTCCAACAGTAAAAGGTATGTTTATCTCCTTGGCAATTTTTGTTACAAGTTCGGTAAAGGTTTTTCGTCCCTCGTGGCTTGCTGTGATGTCAAGATAGACAAGTTCATCTGCTCCTTGTTCAGAGTATGCTTTGCCAAGTTCTATAGGATCACCTGCTTGACGAAGATTTACAAAGTTTGTTCCTTTTACCGTTAGACCGTCCTTTATATCTAGGCAAGGAATGATTCTTTTTGCTAACACTATGTTATAATTATAAATTGTTCTTATTATAAGACATATTTTTGAAGGTCTTTCATATTGATTTTACCTTCATAAATTGCTTTACCAAAAACCACAGCTGGTATTCCTGCTTTATCAAGTGCATCTATATCCTCAATACAACTTACTCCTCCGCTAGCAATGACATGCATATCAGGAAACTCTTTAAGTATATCCTTATATAAATCGATTGCTGGTCCTTGTAACATTCCGTCTTTAGAAATATCTGTGCATAATACGTTTGTTACACCTTTATCAGAGTAATTTCTTAAAAAAGGAACCAGTTTATCTTTGCCTTCCTCTTTCCAGCCGTTAATACTGATGAAGCCGTTTTTTACGTCTGCACCGAGTATCATTTTCTTTGAACCATATTTCTCAAGCCATTCTGTGAAAAGTTCTGGTTTCTTAACAGCAATGCTTCCTACAGTCACTAATGAAGCACCAGAAGAAAAAGCTATATTTATATCTTCGTCAGATTTTATACCTCCTCCGAAGTCAATGACAAGTGAAGTGTGGTCAGCAATTTTTTCTATAGTTTTGTAATTGACCACATGCTGTGACTTAGCGCCATCTAGATCTACGGTGTGCAAGCGTCGTATGCCATAGCTTTCAAACATCTTAGCTACTTCTACAGGGTCTTCATTGTATATTTTTTTTGTGTCATAATCGCCCTGAGTCAGTCTAACACACTTTCCATCAATAATGTCTATTGCTGGTACAATTTCTATCATAGTTCTAAAAAGTTTCTAAGTATTCTTTCTCCAACACTTCCACTTTTCTCAGGGTGAAATTGTGTTGCGTAAAAATTATCTTTATGTAGTGAGCTGCTATAAGGCTGAATGTAGTCTGTTGTTGCTATTGTATGCTCACAGAGTGGAACATAAAAGCTATGTACGAAATAGACATATTCTGGCTTTGTGAAATTTTTGTATAATTGGCTCTTGTAGTCACAAATATTGTTCCAACCCATCTGTGGCACTTTGTACTCGTGACTACTTGCTATGAAACGCTTAACGTCAACATCAAAAATGCCGAGACATTCCGTGTCATATTCTTCTGAGTGTCGACATAACAATTGCATTCCGATGCAAATGCCGAGCACAGGTTGTTTTAGTGACATAATAACCTTATCCAGTCCATGCTCGCGCAAATAAGCCATTGTTGTGCTTGCTTCGCCTTGGCCTGGAAAAATAACCTTGTCTGCCGATCTTAGTTCTTCTGGATCGTCAGTTAAGACTGGTTCATATCCTAAACGTTCAATGGCATTTACGACAGAACGAATATTTCCAGCATTATATTTTACTATTGCAACTTTCATCTTATTTTTTAATTTGGAGATATCTCCATAATGTTTGCAAAGTTACATAATTTTATTTGATTTTAATGTAAATGTCAAGTAAATTCATGTTTAAGTACGCTTTTTTATTTCAAAAAGTTCATTTTCATATTTTTTTACTTTAACTTTGCAACAAATAATCCCTTTTGTAGAATAAAAAACATATTAAATAAAAAATAGATGTCAAGTATTTATAAAGGTTCTGACAAGTTAAGCTATGTCATAGCAAATGACTATAGGCTTCTTCAAGTCATGAGCCGTTTTGGAATTTCTCTCGGTTTCGGTGAGAAAACCATAACAGAAGTTTGTCGTCAATGTAATGTTGATTCTGATACTTTTTTGGCTGTTATAAATTACATTAATGGTTCTTCAAGTTCTATACAGACAAGAATAGACACTATTAGTGTTTCTTCACTTCTTTCATACTTGAAGGGCTCTCACCGATATTTCCTCAATTATTTATTTCCTAATATTCGTTTTCATCTTCTTAATGCAATTGATTGTTCTGTAAAGAATGAAATTGCGTTTCTTGTTCTTAAGTTTTATGATGCGTTTGTCGAGGAAGTAAGCAAACACATGGAGTTTGAGGAATCAAAGGTCTATACTTACGTGCAGCATCTTATAGATGGCGAAAGTATAGTAATAGAAGGTGGTCACCTTTTGAGTCGACACAATGAAGCCATAAACTTAAAACTTAAAGAACTTAAGAATTTGTTTATGCAGTATTATCCTCAGAAAGAAAATAATGATAGATTGAATGCTGTTATAATTTCTATTTATCAATGTGAGGAAGATTTGGATCTTCATTGTCAGATCGAGGATAATATTTTTGCGCCAGCTGTACATCGTCTTGAGCACCAGAATCGTCAGCGTAAAGTGGCACAAGAGGAGGTTGACGATGAAGTCTCTGTTTCAGGAGAGAGCTTGTCAGAGCGTGAAAAGGAGATTGTCATCTGTGTGGCTAAGGGAATGGCAAATAAGGAAATTGCAGACCATCTTTGTCTTTCCGTCAATACAGTAACAACTCATAGACGTAATATTGCTCGTAAACTGCAGATTCATTCATCTGCTGGTATTACCATTTATGCAATAGTAAATAAGTTAGTTACTCTAAGTGAGGTAAATATGTAGTAATAGAAGGCATTCTCATTTTATTTGCCTTTTGTAAACTCATAAATATAAAAAAGTCTCTCTAATCCATTTCGGATTTAGGGAGACTTTTTTTGTTCATGTATGTTTCTATATTACTTTTTAAGGAACTTATCTACGGCTTCAGCTGTTTTACGTCCTGAAGCTATGGCGCGTACAACAAGGCTTGCTCCAGAAGCGGCATCTCCAGCAACAAATACGTTGTCTGGGAATTCTGGCTGCTGTGGCTTGATAAATCCCATGGCAAGGAAGACAATGTCAGCTTTGATTACCTCAACATCTCCAGCTTCAACCATGATAGGTCTTCCTCCTTCAGGATTTGGCTTCCAGTCAATAGGTTGAACCTTTACACCTGTTAATTTACCGTCCTTACCGATGAACTCCAAAGAATTGATATTCCATCTGCGAGTACAGCCTTCCTCATGACTTGAAGTAGTCTTGAGAATTACAGGCCAATTAGGCCATGGAGTGTTAGGGTTATGACCTACAGGAGGCTTAGGCATGATTTCAATCTGAGTAACGCTTTTTGCACCCTGTCTGTGTGATGTACCGATACAGTCAGAACCTGTATCACCACCACCGATTACGAGAACATCCTTTCCCTTTGCTGTAACACGTTCGTCCTTGTTGAATTCTTGTCCAGCCAAAACTCTGTTCTGTTGAGCCAAGAGTTCAAGAGCTAAATGTACGCCTTTGAGTTTACGTCCTGGTATGTTCAAGTCGCGAGCCTGTGGAGTACCTGTTGAGATGACGTACGCATCGAAATCTTCAAATGCAGCCATATCCCCACTAAAATCTTTAGCAGCGAGCTTTTCTGCGTCACATGGTGTGTTATAGACGAATTTAACGCCTTCCTGTTCCATGACGTCAATTCGACGATCTATAATTTTCTTGTTGAGTTTGAAGTTTGGAATACCATAACGTAGCAAACCACCAGCTGCTTCATTTTTATCAAATACTGTTACCTCGTATCCTTTGTAGTTAAGCTGGTTGGCAGCTGCTAATCCTGCAGGTCCAGCACCAATGACAGCAACTTTCTTTCCGTTACGTTCAGGATGTTCGATAGTAACGTATCCTTCAAGAAAAGCACGTTCTGCAATAGCACATTCATTTTCTCTATTTGTAACGGCTTCGCCAGTAGTATGGTAAAGTACGCAAGCTTTCTCGCATAGGGCAGGGCAGATACGACCTGTAAATTCAGGGAAGTCATTAGTTTTCTTCAGTATCTTATATGCCTTTTCCCATTCTCCTTTATATAATGCGTCATTCCATTCTGGGTCTTTGTTTCCAAGTGGACAAGCCCAGTGGCAGAAAGGTACACCGCAATCCATACAACGACTTGCCTGTTCCTGACGGTCCTTTGAGTTTAATGTCTGTTCCACTTCACCAAAATCCTGTATACGATCGTGAATTGGACGATAACCAGCCTCCTTGCGAGGCACAGTCAAAAATGCTTTTGGATTTCCCATATATTTAGTTAAAAGTTTATAGCGAAAAGACTAAAGCTGTTTCGCTATAATGAAACTTTTATTAATTATGTTTGTGACTTAATTAGAATTCTCTCTGCATGTCTGCAATCTTCTGCTGAAGTTTTGCCATCTGCTCTTCTTGAAGAACTCGCTTGTATTCGATAGGTACAACCTGAATGAATTCCTCAACATACTTCTGCCAGTTGTCAAGCATTGTGCGTGCGAGGGCAGAACCTGTGTAGAGATAGTGTTGGCGAATCAGTTCGTGAAGTTCTTTGCGGAAACTAGCATCCTCAACAAGATTGATTTCTACCTGATCCATGTTGACGAAGTAGTCAAAATTGTGGTTCTTATCCCATACGTAAGCCACACCACCAGACATACCTGCACCAAAGTTTCTACCTGTTTCTCCAAGTACAACAACACGTCCGCCTGTCATGTATTCGCAGCAGTGGTCACCAGCTCCTTCTATTACAGCTATGGCACCAGAGTTACGAACGCCGAAACGTTCACCTACACGTCCATTTACATAAAGTTCGCCAGTTGTGGCACCATACAGACCTGTGTTACCTGCTATGATGTTATCCTCAGCGACAAAGTTACTGCGTGATGGAGGAAGAATAGATATACGTCCGCCTGACAGGCCTTTACCGAAGTAGTCGTTAGTTTCTCCTTCAAGTTTCATGTTGACGCCCTTAACGAGGAATGCACCGAAACTTTGACCAGCAGAACCCTTGAACTTGATGTTGATTGTTGAATCAGGAAGTCCTTGCTCTCCATATTTTTTAGCAATCACACCTGAAAGCATTGTTCCTACGGCACGATCTGTATTCTTTATTGTATAGTCAAGGTTGACCTCTTCCTTATTTTCGATAGCATTTTTACATGCTGTAATAATTTGCTCGTCCTTAACGTCCTCAACCTTTGTGAAAGAACTACGATCCCAGTATAGAGGCTTATCAGATGGAATACGAGTGAGCATACGACTGAAGTCGATAGTAGCTTGCTTGCTACCTGCTTCGCGTGTTTTCATCTCGATAAGATCTGTACGACCGATAATGTCTTTGAGTTTGTGAGCACCAATTTCTGACAGATATTCACGAACTTGTTCTGCGAGGAACATAAAGAAGTTTTCAACATACTCAGCCTTACCAGTGAAACGAGCACGAAGATCTGGATTTTGAGTGGCAACACCTACAGGACATGTATTTGTGTTACACTTACGCATCATGACACATCCCAAAACGATAAGTGGAAGGGTTCCGAAAGAGAACTCATCAGCACCGAGCATAGCCATGATAATTACATCATGTGCAGTCTTGAGCTGACCGTCTGTTTGTAGACGTACTTGATTGCGAAGTCCGTTGAGTACAAGTGTCTGTTGTGTTTCTGCAAGACCAATCTCAGGACTTATACCTGCAAATCGCATTGAGCTGGCTGGAGATGCACCAGTACCACCTTCTGCACCAGATATAACAATGAGGTCGGCTTTTGCCTTTGCGACACCAGCTGCGATTGTACCTACACCGCTTTCGGCAACAAGCTTAACGCTAACTGCAGCTGTTGGATTTATATTCTTCAAGTCGAAGATGAGCTGTGCGAGGTCCTCAATAGAGTAAATATCGTGATGAGGTGGAGGAGAGATAAGTGTGATTCCAGGAATTGCATTACGTGTTTTGGCAATAATCTTGTTTACCTTAAATCCTGGCAACTGACCACCTTCACCTGGTTTAGCTCCCTGAGCAACCTTAATCTGTATCTCTTCAGCATTTACGAGATATTCTGCTGTAACTCCGAATCGTCCAGATGCAATCTGTTTTGTCTTAGAAGAAAGGCTGACACCATCAACTGAAGAGTGATAACGTTCATTATCTTCACCACCTTCACCAGTATTACTACGTGCACCAATTTTGTTCATGGCAAGAGCGAGAGCTTCGTGAGCCTCAATAGAGAGGGCACCGAATGACATGGCTCCTGTAACGAAATGTTTAACGATGCTTTCTGCAGGTTCTACCTCGTTGAGTGGAGTAGGTTTATCCGCTTTCTTGAATCCCATAAAGTCACGAAGGAAAATAGGCTTTTCTTTTTCGTCTACTAACTGTGCCCATTCCTTAAACTTTTTGTAAGAGCCAAGACGAGTAGCAATCTGAAGATTTGCTATAGTCTCAGGATTCCATGCGTGAAGAATACCATCCTTACGATAGCTGAAGAGTCCATTATTAGGTAGGAACTCATTTATTTCAGCAGGTTTGAAGGCTTCGTTGTGAAGTCTGATAGCATCATTAGCAATTTCCTTGAGGCCAATACCACCAATAGTTGAAATTTCTGTACCGAAATATTTTCTAAGTACATCTTCAGAGATACCTATGCTTTCAAATATTTTTGCACCGCGGTAAGAACGGATAGTAGAAATACCCATCTTACTCATAATTTTCTTTAAGCCCTTGTCTACAGCCTTGATATAGTTATTCTCCGCAGTAGCATATTCCTCCTGAATCTTATGATTCTTTACGAGGTCATCAAGAACGGCAAATGTCATGTAAGGACAGATTGCACTTGCTCCATATCCGAGTAGTAATGCTGCGTGCATAACCTCACGTATTTCTCCAGACTCAACGATAAGAGCAGTCTGAACTCGCTTACCTACATTGATGAGGTAGTGGTGTACGGCACTCACAGCAAGAAGAGAAGGGATGGCTGCGTGATTCTCATCGATGTCACGGTCAGATAGAATTATATAGTTTACACCTTCGTCTACTGATGCTTCTGCCTGCTTACAAAGATTGTCGATAGCTTCGCTCAAACCAACTTCGCCTTTTTCGATGTCAAAGAGCATCTGGATTTTCTTTGTGTGGAATCCCTTGTATCGAATGTTGCAGAGGATGTCAAGCTGTGTGTTGTTGAGTACAGGCTGTGGAAGACGTACCATTTTACAGTTACTCTCGTCTGGGATAAGAATACCTGTACCGACAGCGCCGATATACTCTGTGAGAGACATTACAAGTTCCTCACGAATTGGGTCGATAGCTGGGTTTGTAACCTGAGCAAACTGCTGACGGAAATAGTTGAAGAATATTTCTGGTCTTTCAGAGATAATGGCAAGTGGGGTATCGTTACCCATAGCTGCTGTTGGTTCCTGTCCGAGTGTGCACATAGGAACGACAGTCTTGTCAATATCTTCCTGTCCAAAACCGAAATTGATGAGCTTGCGCTCGTAGTTCTCTACACTATTGTTTACCTTACGTCCGCTCTTGAGTTTCTCAAGTTGGATACGGTTTGTAGAGAGCCATTTGCCGTATGGATGTTCGCTGGCAAGCTTTGCCTTGATTTCTCCATCATAATATATTTTGCCTTCCTGAGTGTCTATAAGAAGAATCTTACCTGGCTGCAGACGACCTTTCTGTACGATTTCTGTTGGATCGAAGTCCATTACTCCTACTTCGCTGGCAACAACCATCATGCCGTTGTTTGTGATGGTGTAGCGAGAAGGACGAAGACCGTTACGGTCAAGCATACCTCCTGCATAGCGTCCGTCGGAGAACATAAGTGCAGCAGGACCATCCCAAGGCTCCATAAGTATTGAGTGGTACTCGTAGAAGGCTTTCAAATCTTCAGAGATAGGATTCTTATCGTTGAATGATTCTGGTACGAGAATTGCCATAGCCTGTGGAAGTGAAAGGCCTGACATGACTAAGAACTCGTACACGTTGTCAAGGCTGGCAGAGTCTGACATGTCTGCCTGAACGATAGGAGTAATCTCTTTTACGTCACCAAGTGCTGGACTTGAAAGTACGCTCTCACGTGCCTTCATCCATCCACGGTTTCCGCGAACGGTATTGATCTCACCGTTATGACAGAGATAGCGGAAAGGCTGTGCCAACTTCCATTTTGGGAAAGTGTTGGTAGAGAAACGTGAGTGTACAAGTGCCAATCCACTTGTGAAATAGTTATTGCTTAGGTCTGGGAAATACTGACGCAACTGGCGGCTGGTAAGCATTCCTTTATATATAATGTCCTTATTAGAAAGAGAGCAAATATAGAAATCCTCATCATCAACGCGGTTCTCGATTTTCTTACGTATCTTATAAAGTATACGCTCGAAAATTTCCACGTTATCATCGCTTACTCCTGTGATGAAAATCTGTTTGATATCTGGTTCTACAGATAGGGCACTTGCTCCGAGACATTCTGGGTTTGTTGGTACATTGCGGAGGTGCATGAGCGTAAGGCCTTCACGCTCGATTTCTTCAATCATAATCTGAAGAATCTCGGACTGTTTCTTTGCATCCTTTGGAAGGAACACAAGACCAGTTCCGTATTTTCCTTTCTCTGGGACAGGAATGCCTTGTAGGAGAATAAACTCGTGAGGAATCTGAAGAAGGATTCCTGCACCATCACCGGTCTTGTCTTTGGTCTCGGCTCCTCTGTGTTCCATGTTCTCGAGCACTTTCAAAGCGTTGTCCACAAGTTCATGGCTTTTGTTACCGTGAATGTTTACTACCATTCCGACACCACAAGCATCATGCTCGTTCTCGACATTGTATAAACCTAAACTCTTTACCATTTTTGTGTTTATTTGTTGTTTTAGTTTAAATCTTTACTCAATGAGTGTTTGTTAATACGTTTGCCTTATGTTATAATATAATGTTGAACAAAATAAAATAATTGATAAGGTGTTTGTGTGGTTGTTTATAAGTTTGTTTTATTTCTATTATTTATGCTGTTTGTATTTTTGTTGCAAAAATAGCGTTTTTATTTCTTTTTGTTATTATAATCTTTTATTTTTGTAATAATATGTTGCAAAAAATCTATTTTTCGACAAAAAAAGATATATTATATAGGGTTTTGAGGTCAATTCTTTAATTATTATGTGAGAAAAATGATTATTTTGTTTTCTGATTTATTGTTGGGAGTATTATGGGAACGATGGATTTTTGAATGTAATATTATGCAAATATTGGATATGAGTAATAAGCGTATTGTATGATATCCCTTATATTAGATAGGTGAAAAAATGCAAAAAAAAGGATGTGAGGCTATAAACTTATACTATCTTGTCATGCGCTGACACTTTAAGAGTTAAACTTTCTTAAATCTTTAGTTGACAAAGAATGAAAATTTGCAAATCCTTGTTAAATTCATTATATTTGTTCATTCATCTGACGACAATGCGTGACGTCCGATTTTCTCAAGAGATGAAGATAGATTTCTCTTACTGAGAATTTGATTTTTATCACAAAAGAAAATTAGTAATTGATACGAAGGAATTACGAAGGCAATACGAACCGTTGTCGAAGGAGGTGGGGTAGAAAAGTACGTTCTTTCTGACGTGCTTTTTTTATTTTTTACGATAAGTGAACAACACTTTTTTTACGGTATGACGTCATGAATTTTTTCGCGAACAAATCTTAAATCTTTATTACTTCTCCCTATAACTTCCTTTTTTCTTTATGCAAGAATTTTTTTTTTCAAATTTCTGCATCAATAATAATGATAAGTAATGATAAGATAAGGCAAGCATAAATCACATATTAAAAATTCATAATACGAAAATTTGGTTTTTTATGGGGTTTTTCTACAAAACATTTTCCCTCGTAGCCACTTAAAAACTATACAGATACATGCTGTTTTTGGGAAAAGGGGGATTTTTTCTTAAAAAGTTTTTAAAACTTTTTTCACATCAACATAGTATCATGATTTAAATTAAGTTCTTGAAATAGTTTGAATGTAGAAAAAGTAAAGTTAAAAAAACAATTGTTGTGACTGAAACTATATCCTCCAAAGCACTATTTTTACTTGTTCAGTAAGACCACATTTTGCGACAATAAACAGGCAATAAATTTACCATTCAAAAATATGTGAAAAAACACATCCTTTATAGGTATCATTTTATTTTCATATAGAATTTTCGAAAATTTCATATAGAAATTCTCACATTTTCATATAGAATTTAAAAAGGGAACAAAAACACGCTCATTCCTCATTATCATTTTTCACATCCTTACAACATCATTTTACTCCCTCGAAATAATCCCATTTCACAACCATAAACCGTATGTTTTTTCGATGGTCAAAGCAGCCCTTTCCGTTCTTTCCGTGCCTTCCGTGGTCTTTAAAAAAGAAAATCGAGGGAATTATGAATTAAGAGTTTAGAATTAAATTTTTACTATTTTTTGTATTATTTTTTTATTCGAAAAGAAAATAAGTGCGTAACTTTGCGTAAAATTAAGAAAGATATGAAAAGTAATTTGAAGAAATCTTTAGTTGAATACATGGGGATTTTGCTCGGATGTTTTCTTGTATCCGTAGCGTTTGTGTTCTTCATCAACCCTTATAA
>JAILIJ010000363.1 GCA_024695315.1 Bacteroidaceae bacterium | reverse complement strand
CTTTTCTTTACAATTCCTGATTTTGTCTATGTTTATTTGAGTAATGTGCCTACAGACAATCTATGGATCATAGGAAGTTGCCTTTGTTTTGAACAAGTAGGCTATGGATTGGGATTTGCTGCATATACGCTCTTCCTCGTGACTTTCTCTCGTGGAGAACGAAGTACGGCCGTTTTTTCTATTTGTACAGCTGGTCAATATCTTGGAGGTGTGATGATACCTGGTATGGTGTCAGGTCTAATATCTGAGAATATTGGCTACCAGTCATTCTTTGCCCTAATAATGCTTCTTTGTCTTGTGACATTTGCTGTTACGGCATGGGTGTATAAGAATGTAGATTGATTCTTAATACATATAATTATGCCCAATGTGTCCAGTATTTCTATTGGGCATGTTGGGCATAATATATTTACGCATGACTCGAAAGACCATATAGTCCATCAAGTTCTCAAGCTATTATAATCCGAGCTTCTTCTTGGCAGCTTCTGCAGCATCGTTAACGGCTTTGTTTGCAGCTTCGTTAGCCTTCTGAACAGCCTTGTCTGCCTCTTCGTTAGCCTTTTCCTTAACAGCAGTCTTAACTTCTTCCTTTACCTGCTTAGCGTCTGAAGTAGCTGCGTCCTTTGCTTCGCCTGCAACACCTTCAACTGTTGTTGGGAGATTCTTGATGCCTTCGATAAGGTCGTCAACAGTCATCTCGCCATTTGTAAGGCTGTCAATATCGCCGCTATGCCTAGCTGCAAACTCCTGAAGCATATATTTATATTTATTGACTTCAGCACTATCACCGTTGACAATAAGGCTCTTTATCTTCTCAATCTCTGACTTGATGGCAGTTACGTCACCGCTCTTCAAAGCTTCCTCAAGATCCAAGTCTGCCTCAACTGTGTCTACGGCTACAGAGTCTACTGCCTCAGCTGTTTTTGAAGAATTACCACATGAAGTGAATGTTAATGCTGCAATTGCAGCAATACAAATAAAAATCTTTTTCATAATACTTTTGTTTTACATGATTTATTAATCAACTTATTTTGTCTATCATAATTAAACTTCACAAGTTTGTTCCGATTGGAACTCCTTCTGGTATAACTTGTGAAACTTAAATTTATCATTATAGATGCTGCAAATATAGTGAGTTTTTTATTACCTTTGCACCAAAATGGAAAAATAAATTGACAAGATGAGAAAAATATTCAATACGCTTCTTATTATCTCTGTTCTTTTCCTGAACGCATGTGTCGGGGAAGACCGTTCTTATCAATATGAAGCGTTGACTCAACATAACCAGTGGATTTACGAAGTTATGAGCGACAAGTATTTGTGGGCGGATAATATTCAAGAACCTGCTTGGAAGAAGTTCTTTGGGAAACCTTCTACTTTTTTGGATATTATTACGGCTTATGGAAAGAATGATAAATGGTCTTTCCTTACTGTCGATACCACGACAACAGACGTACATCCAAGGGGAAATTACAATCATTTGGATTCTTACGGTTTTGATTTCTCCATCATGACCGACCCTACAAGTCAGTCTACACGTAGCTATGCGAGGGTGGTGACTGTATACGACAATTCTCCGGCTCAGCGTTGCGGACTTAAACGTGGAGATTTTATATATTCTTTTGATAATAATAAAATTACATCTTCAAATGCTAGCAAGATTGTGAGTGGAGCGCAAAGGGCTTTGGTAGTTTGCCATTTGGATTATAATGAGGAATCTCAGACTTTCTTATGGAAGGATACGGTTGAATATACTTTGCCAAAATCTACTGTTGTTGAAGATGTTGCGTTCCCAGTTCATAATGTTAGGGATACACTTGGCGTTTCTATTGGTTATCTTATGTGTAACAGGTTACTTGTAGGCAATGGATTGGTAAATAGGACTGTTGCTGATTCGTCATACGTGGATAGCTTGGATAAGATTATGAACGAGTTTAAGAATGTAGAAATCTCAGAACTTGTCCTCGATTTGAGGCTCGCTAATGACGGGACGTTGGACATGATGAGACGTCTTGCTTCTTACATCATAGCTCCGAGTGCACTTGATAATGTACTTGCCAAGACAAAATGGAATGAGAAAAATTCTGAGAATAATGTATCTGTTATGCCTGATAAGTCTGTTGGAAATCTTGGATTAGGACGTGTATTTATTATAACTTCGTCTTATACTCAAGGTGCAGCAGAATGGCTCATACATGCTCTTAAATCTGCCATGGGAAGTGAAAATGTTTGTGTTATTGGCCAAACTACAGCAGGACAGAACGTTATGACACAATTAGTTGGATATAATTATTTGGTTAAACTTTCCCCAGTTGTGGCTTATGTGGCAGACGGCACAGGTGATTATGATTATGGTTCAGGCATAACTCCTGATGTCGAAATCAACGAATTTAATTATGTCAATCTGTATCCGTATGGAGATTATCGTGAGACTCTTCTTAGTACTGCATATTCTTATGTAGCGAAATAAAATGCAGGCATTTTTTATGATAACTCTCAAACTGAAATATTAGCATATTGTCATGTCCAGTATGTAATGCGCTGTGTTTTAGGTTAAACTATGTTAAATTTTAACGTATTTATTTAGAAAATTTGTAATATAGAGATATTTATATTATATTTGAGCATTCATCTGACGATGCGCGTCTAACTCCGAATATATCCAGGTGTGAGTGGAAATTTCTAACGTTCGAAATCAATACTCAACAGCAATAAAATACGAAGGATTTACGAAGGTGTTACGAAGCGTTGTCGAAGGAAGTGGGGTAGAAAAGTACGTCTTTGTTGACGCACTTTTTTTGTTTTATATGATAAGTCGTAAAAATATTTACGTATCAATATACAGATGATTTGCAGACTATTTGTCTTTGACTCTTTTATTATAAAACGTAGGCTTCTCGTTCCATCAGTTGCATGAGTATTAATGTGTGGATTGATTATAATATCAAGAAAACTTTAAGTGCAGTTTGATGTACGAAAAGACTGTTTTGAACGCCAATTTGACATATTAGAATGACATAATTACAGACTGCAAGGTATTGGAATGTTGTTTGAAGGGGGAAATGTAGTCATGCGAATGTTCACGGTATAATAAGCCGAAACAGGGTATGTGATCAATTATAAAATGATAAATAATTAAGTTATGAACTTCAACAACTTTACAATCAAGGCGCAGGAAGCGTTACAGGAAGCTGTCAATCTCGTGCAACAGAACGGACAGCAGATGATTGAGCCTGCCCATCTTATGGCGGGAGTGCTTAAAGTTGGTGAGAATGTAACCAACTTTATATTCCAGAAAATGGGCGTCAACGTACAGACGTTCCAGAACTTGGTGATGAGTGAAGCTATGTCTAAGCCTAAGGTAAGTGGTGGTGAACCTTATCTTGATCGCTCGGCAAATGAGGTAATTCAGAGGGCTATGGCTCTCTCTAAGGATATGGGCGACGAATTCGTAAGCCTCGAACCGATTATTCTTGCTCTTCTCATGGTGGATTCCAGCGTGAGCAAGATGATGAAGGATATGGGAATTACGGAGAAGGCTCTGCGTATGGCTATTCAGGAACTTCGAAAAGGACAGAAAGTGAACAGCCAGTCAAGTGAGGATACTTATCAGGCTCTTGAGAAGTATGCTACCAACCTGATTGAGCAGGCGCGTTCTGGTAAACTCGACCCAGTCATAGGACGTGACGAGGAGATACGACGCATCTTGCAGATTCTTTCTCGTCGTACAAAGAATAACCCAATTCTTATTGGTGAACCGGGTACGGGTAAGACGGCTATCGTGGAAGGATTGGCTCATAGAATCCTTCGTGGAGATGTGCCAGACAACTTGAAGGATAAGCAGCTATATTCTCTCGATATGGGTGCTCTTGTGGCTGGTGCCAAGTATAAGGGTGAGTTTGAGGAACGACTCAAGTCCGTAATCAACGAAGTAACTAAAAGTGAAGGAAATATCATACTGTTCATCGACGAGATTCATACTCTTGTCGGAGCCGGAAAGGGAGAGGGGGCTATGGATGCTGCCAATATCTTGAAACCAGCTCTTGCGCGTGGTGAACTCCGCAGTATTGGTGCCACTACACTTGATGAGTACCAGAAGTATTTTGAGAAAGATAAGGCCCTCGAACGTCGATTCCAAACTGTAATGGTAAGCGAGCCAGATGTGCTTTCTACAATATCCATCCTTCGTGGATTGAAGGAGCGTTATGAGAATCACCATAAGGTACGTATTAAGGATGAGGCTATTATTGCTGCCGTAGAACTCTCAAACCGTTACATTACTGAACGTTTCCTTCCGGACAAGGCTATTGACCTTATGGATGAGGCTGCTGCTAAGTTGCGTATGGAACGTGACTCTTTGCCTGAGGAACTTGATGAGATTACACGTCGACTCAAGCAGTTGGAGATTGAGCGTGAGGCTATCAAGCGTGAGGGCGATGAGGTGAAGCTTGCAGAGCTGAACAAGGAGATTGCAGACCTTAAGGAAGAGGAGACTTCTTATAATAGCAAATGGCAGGCAGAGCGTAACCTCGTGAATAAGATTCAGCAGAATAAGCAGCAGATTGAACAACTCAAGTATGAGGCTGAGCGTGCTGAACGTGAAGGTAATTATGCTCGTGTGGCTGAAATTCGTTATGGTAAGCTAAAGGCTCTCGAGGAGGAGATACAGAAAATTCAGGCAGAACTCAATACTACTCAGGGTGGTGATGCCATGATTAAGGAGGAAGTGACGAGCGATGATATAGCTGACGTGGTTAGCCGTTGGACTGGTATCCCAGTGAGCAAGATGCAGCAGAGCGAACGCGCAAAGTTGCTAAAGCTTGAGGACGAACTCCATAAGCGTGTTATCGGTCAGGACGAGGCCATTCAGGCTGTAGCGGATGCCGTACGTCGTAGTCGTGCTGGCCTGCAGGACCCAAAGCGTCCTATTGGTAGTTTCATATTCCTCGGAACGACAGGTGTTGGTAAGACTGAGCTTGCAAAGGCTTTGGCTGATTATCTCTTCGACGACGAGACGATGATGACTCGTATCGATATGAGTGAGTATCAGGAGAAGCATAGCGTGAGCCGACTCATAGGAGCGCCTCCTGGATATGTCGGTTATGATGAGGGTGGACAGTTGACAGAAGCCGTACGTCGTAAGCCTTATTCTGTAGTCTTGTTCGATGAGATAGAAAAGGCTCATCCGGATGTGTTCAACATTCTCTTGCAGGTCCTCGATGATGGCCGATTGACAGATAATAAGGGACGTGTGGTGAACTTCAAGAATACCATAATCATCATGACTTCTAATCTTGGCTCTCATCTCATAATGGAGAAGGGGGAGGGAGCATACGATGAGGTGATGGCTATGCTTAAACAGACCATTCGTCCTGAGTTCCTTAACCGTATAGACGAAATAATGATGTTCCATCCGTTGAAGGAGGATGAGATACGTCAGATTGTACGTCTCCAGGTAAATTCTGTCATCAAGATGCTGGATGATAATGGCATCGAGATGGAAGCAACGGAGGCCGCTATAAATGCTATTGCTAAGGCTGGATTCGATCCTGAGTTTGGAGCACGTCCAGTCAAGAGAGCTCTTCAGAAAGAACTTCTTAATGAGCTTTCTAAGAAGATGCTTTCGGGCGAAGTTACACGCGATAGCAAGATTATAGTCGATGCTGATGGAGACAAACTTGTGTTTGGAAATAAATGATTGATTATTTAAGGTTATTTTTTATGAATGCTGTTCAGGACTAACGTCTTGAACAGCATTTTGCGTTCTATCGGCCTCCTGCCAGAATGTTACATATATTAGGCAAGTATCTTTTTAGAATTAAATAAGTGGTAATATATCTAATTATTTTTACATTTAAGGCTAAAAATATGGGTAAGAGTTGCTGTTTTTTAAGTATTTAGTGTTTTGTGATTTTTATAAAAGGAAAAATTCTTAACTTTGCACGGAATATAATGAACAAGTAAAAATGTGGTGAATAGAACATTTTATATTAGTATTCTTTTAATTGTGATATGTAACTAATTTTTGTAATATGGATAATAATATTTGTGTTATTATTGTTACTTATAATAGGTTGACAAAACTAAAGAAGGCTTTGCAAAGTTATGCCCAACAGACATATAAACCTTCGTCTATAATTGTTGTCGACAATTGTAGTACCGATGGCACAGAGGATTTTTTGAATGAATGGGCGTCGGATAACCAAATGATTAGTAAGCGTGTTATTCGAACTGATAGAAATCTTGGAGGCGCAGGAGGCTTTAGGATAGGATTTAAGGCTGCTCTAGAGACTGATGCTGACTGGCTTTGGGTGTCGGATGACGATGCGTATCCTCAACCTGATTCCTTACAGATTGTAAATGAGAACGCAAATAAGACTGAATATGGTAAGGTGGCTTGTTTCTGCGGAGCCGTATGCACACGTTCACTTGAAAATATAAGCGTGACGCATAGACGGTATAGTGTTAAGAAACTCATTTATGTTCCTAAGCCAGTTCCGAAAGAAGAATATTCGCATCCGGCAATAGAGATACAGGAGACAACATTTGTTGGCTCGTGCTATAACATGGATATTCTCAGGAAGACCCCGTTGCCTAATGATCAATTGTTTATCTTCTACGATGACACGGAACATAGCCATAGAATAAACAAATATGGCAAGATTATTCTGCTTCCAAATATGCGAATCTTTCATGATACGGCGGTAGCAAAGCTTAAACCAAATGTAGTAACCACTTGGAGAGATTACTATCTAACGAGAAATCATGTCTATACCCTTAAAAGCTATCATCTACTTACTTTCTTGTTTTTTTGCTGTTATAAGGTTGTTAAGGAATTGCATGAATATAAATGCCATAAGAGTGCTAAGGCTTTAAAAATGCAGTTTATTGCCATATATGATGGTATTCGTGGAAAGCTCGGTGTACATAAGCTTTATAAACCAGGATTCGAAATATGTAGGTAAGTAAATATATTGTATTAATGAAAGTACTTGAGATTATATATAATTTCTATAGTGGAGGTAATGTACATTTCACGGTAGATATGTGTAATCATTTGATTGCACTTGGACATGATGTGACAATTCTGTCTATTGCTAAACCAAATGAGGAAACGTCTTATTATATGGACGAACTTGACAGTTCTTGTAAAATTGTATCTCTAAATGAGGGACGACAAGGCTGGAAAACCTTTTTTGCCATGGCGAGAATTGTTAAGAAAATAAATCCTGATATACTACATATCAATTCTATTCCGGCGACAACAAAATCTTTGTTGGCTATGAGATTAAATAGAAAGGCTAAGTGTGTAGTCACATCTCATAACCAGTGTCAGAATGAGGATAAGAAGCTTTACAGAAAGCATTTGCCACTTATCAAAGCTGCATACAGATTGGGATGGTATAAATATGTTGCCATAAGTCAGGAGAATGCTAATTCTATTCGTGAGGTGTATGGAAAGAATCCTACAAGCATAATATATAATGGAAGGGACTTTATGCCTACTACAGATAAGTTTGATGAGGTACGTCGACTGATTGATTCTTTCAAAAAGACTGACGACACACTTGTTTTTACTATCATGGCAAGGTGTAACAAGCAGAAAAATATACCGCGTCTTGTACGCTGTTTTAATGAGGTAAGACGACGTGGGCAGGACGTTACTCTGCTTATCATGGGAGCTGACTATGATAATGAGATAGGACGAGCTGCAAAGGCAGAAGCTATGGATCACATTCATTTTTTAGATTCTTGCAGCAATGTGGCAGACTATCTTGCTAACTCGGACTTCTTCACGCTATCGTCTGATTTTGAAGGAATGCCTTTGTCGTTAATTGAGGCTTTATCATACGGCTGTATTCCTGTGTCAACTCCAGTAAGTGGTGTTGTTGATATCATACAAGATGGTGTAACAGGATTCGTGTCAGATGATTTTACTGATGAGGCTTATATTGACGCCATAGAAAGGGCAATACAGAATAAGGATAAAGTGGATAGATATGAACTTGTCAAGCTCTACAAGGAACATTTTACAATGGAAAGATGTGCTAAGGGATACGAAGAACTTTTCAATTCCCTTGTGTCATAAAAGATAAAATTATGGCGCTTGATTAGTCTTTATATGTAAAACAAAAGTTAGGTCGGATTCATTGTGAATCCGACCTTTTTTCATACTGTTATCACTTAGAAAAAAATGACAAAGTCTTGTTTCTTCTTTTA